>JAGQHH010000282.1 GCA_020431945.1 Cyanobacteria bacterium HKST-UBA02
AGCAACGGCGGGCTCCTGGTCGGCGCCTGCATGACCCAGAGACCCGACCTTTTCGCCGCCGCCTGTCCGGCAGTGGGCGTCATGGATATGCTGCGCTTCCACAAGTTCACCATCGGCTGGGGCTGGACCTCCGACTATGGAAGCGCCGACGAGGAGAAGTATTTCGATACTCTTCTTTCTTATTCGCCCCTGCACAATTTGAAAGAAGGTACTGCCTATCCGGCGACCCTGATCACCACCGCCGATCACGATGACCGGGTAGTACCGGCCCACAGCTTCAAGTTCGCCGCCGCTCTGCAAAAAGCGCACCATGGTGAAGCGCCTGTCCTCATCCGCATCGAGACCAAGGCCGGTCACGGCGCGGGTAAGCCCACCAGCAAGATCATCGAGGAGACAAGCGACATCCTGGCCTTTCTCACCAGAGTCCTGTCCTTCGAAGATGAGGCTCTCGCCTCTATGGGGAGTAAGACGAGCACCAACTGAGCGAGCCCCTGATGGGCGTCTATTGTCCGAGCGAAGAGCTTTACTATATGCCAGCGTATTTAATCATGGAAGAAAAAGCTCCCCGGGTCATTGCTGATTGCCGGGGAGCTCAAAGACAGAAACTAGCGCTTGATTCTGCGGTCAGGCTCGATGCCGTCCGGGATGGACGGGTCGTCGCCGGGTGCGTACTCCGTCAGGCGCGCAGCATCCACCGGCGAGCTCAGCCTGTCTCCGGGCTCTGTGGTAGAGATCGAGCCGTCGCTGCGAACATTGTCGCAACGGTCGACTTTGTTTCCAGTCACATAGAGACGGCGTGATTGCTTGCCGGGAAGAGGCTCTTCCACCATGACCAGCACATAGCCGCTCACTCCGGATACCCATCGCTGCTTGTAAGCGACCGCCCCCTGCCCATCATAGACAGTGACATTCATCTCGCCGGAAGCATCGAACACCCGGTGCACCCGCAGGCGACCGGAGGTATCGTAGTAGTCGACCTGCCGCTGCGACGGACCGGACCCTGACTGCGTAATCACGCTGCGGGTCCAGAGGGTCTTGCCGTCGCTGCGGTAAACGGTCTGCTCGATTCGACCTTTCTCGATCCTGGTGAGCCGGGCAATACCCTTGCCGTCGGCGGTGAAAAGCTTGACAGTGGAGGCGCCTCCGGTATCGGTAAGGACTTCCGCCTTGATCACGCCACCGGGAAGATACTCCTGGACCTTTACCGAGCCGTTCTTGTAATGCACGGTGGTGCGGAAAAGAGTATCGCCGAGAAACTCGTTCGAGCGAGTCACCTCACCAGCACCGGTATCAGGCTCGACCGCCTCGACTCGTCGGAAGCTGTTGAAATTGTCGAAGCGTCCCTGCGCGTTTGCCAGTGGCACAGACATCAGAGCCACGACAACGGCAGGCAGGGCCATCATCAGGACCCTTCTCAAATACTTGCGCATCGTCCGGACTCCCTTTCTTGGGCTTATTGCAGGCGCAGCACGTAAGACCGTAGCTGAGCCAGGCTGAGAAGTCCGGCATGCTGGTCCACGACCTCGCCGTCCTTCATGAAGAGAATGGTGGGCAGGCCGCGGACCTGGTAAGCGTCAGCGAGCTTCGAATTCTCGTCGACATTGACCTTGACGATCTTCACCGAACCGGCGAATTCGACAGCGAGCTTGTCCAGCTCGGGCGCCAGACGACGGCAGGGTCCGCACCAGGGCGCATAGAAATCCAGAACCACCGGAATGTCGGATTCCACGACAACCGACGGAAAATTCGATTCATCCACATGGATCACTTGACTCATTTTGATTCCCCTAAAGACACGTTGTTGAGGGTCGAAAAGCCAGTCATACGCAAGCGAACTCGGGCAACCGATGAGATCGGAAGCGGCCGGGATGAGACTTGAGTGATTAAAAGGCTTTTCGAAAAACAGGAATAAGTTACGGAACGAACAAAATGCTCCTGAAGTGAAACTGATCCAGGAAGACAGGATCAATGAAAAGAGCCGTGGCTAAAGCTATGTAACAGGAGCGGCCCTAGCGCAAAAAATAAAGGCAATGTATAAGCAAGGACCCAGCCCCTCTTGGAAAACATCCCCCACATATCCAGGCGCCTTACAAACAAAGGCTTCAGCGAGACACTTACATATACAAAAACCAGGAAAGGTTGCCAGAAGCTAGCGCGAAGGCAGACCTCTCTCAACTATCCCATAGCAATTTGCAGGTGCTAAACTTGCCCTGGCATGCGGCTTTCTGACTCTCCGAGGAAAATATGATGCAAGTGCGACGGCAAGCAAGAAACAATTTCGGCCTGGCTACCTGGGCCAAGTGGCTGATTGGAGTCCTGATCGGCCTGTTCATACTGACCATCGGGGGTCTCGGCCTGGGCGCCCTGTTCGTATGGAACTTCGCCTCCCAGGCAACCAATCCGGAAGCCGCTCAGAAGGTGGCAGCCAGCATTCTGGTGCTCGACAAACCCCTGGGGGAAGACTACAAATACACCATGGGTCTCGAAATCCCCGGGCTCTTTTCCCTGGCCTCGGTAGAGGACGAAACAAGCAAAGTCACATACTCTTTCATCAAGATGAAAGCCGAAAAAGAGGGAGTCACTGCCGAAGAGATGGTTGAGCAGATCGCCAGCCGGGTTCCAACCGGATCCGGAGAAACCAGCTCGATGACCGTTCAAGGCAAAGGAACCATGCAGGTTGCCGGAATCGAGATGCCGTATCTCACCGGCGTGCTCTCTTCGAAGAACAGCGATATGCCTGCCCTGCTCGGTTGTCTGATGCCCAGCAATGACAAAGTATTCCTGCTCATGGCCCTGAACAGCTATAGCGAGAGTCCCATCGATGTCGAGGCAGCCGGAGCCTTTTTCAGCCGGATCAAAGCTTTCAAGTAAAGAAGCAGTAGTCAAGCGAGATTCTCACAGTACTGCGCTAGCTGCCCAATAGGCAACGATTATCGAACCGCCGGCGGTGCGTTCCCGGCCAAACGCCTGTGTTGCCTGCTTTTGCATTGTTGTCAAGAACAAACAACAAAGCCACAACCACTCCAAACCCTTGACTACCACCTTATCTCCTGAGGATCGGGTGTTCTAGTTTCTAGTTGTCATTTTTATTTTTTGAATTCAGGACTTAAACCCCAAGTACTCATCTAAACCAGCGTTCTCATCTTTTCCCCCGACCAGTGGTCCGGCGGGAGAAGTTCAAGGAAGCAGTGCGTATGGATACTGGCGGGTTGGAGCTGTACCTGAAGTTTTCAACAACGAGAAAAAGGAAACCAAGATGAGAAAGAACTGCCACACTCCCGAGCGCAACATGTGTGCTCCGGGTGGCAAGATCGCTGCCTTGTTTGTTGACATTGACGGGACGGTAATGGAGTGCCAGAAGTACTTCGACTCCGCCGTCAACGAGTTTGCGACGCTCATGGCGCTCTGCGGCTTCGACAAGAAAATCGCCCGCCAGACCCTCGAGCAGTCATATTACGGCTCCATGCCTCACCGCGGCTTCGAACGCGAGAATTTCGGCAAGGCCATCGCTGAAGCCTACGGAATCCTGTGCAAGACCTACGGAAAGCGCCGGAACCGGGAAGTGGCACTGATCTGCCAGCGTATCGGCAGCGCCCCCTTCTTCAACCAGCCGGAGCTCTTTCCGCATGCTCTGCCGGTTCTCACCCGCGCTCGCCACAACTTCCTCATCGTCGCCGTGACGGTTGGAAGCCGGGAAGCGCAGAAGTACAAGATCCGTCAGGGCGGTCTCGCTTCGGTCTTCGACGACATCATCATCACCCTCAACGAGAACAAGGCTGAGCTGGTCGGTGAGTATATCGAAGACCTGGATGTGCACTCGCACTACTCCGCCTTCATCGGCAACAGCGTCCGCTCGGATGGGGCTGCCCTGGCGAAGACCAACTTCGTCTACCTGCCCCTTGAGACCAGCCTCGCCGGACCCAATGACAGGTTCCCGGAGAGCAAGTTCCGTCTCTTCCGCTCGGGCAACTGGCTGGAAGTCGAGGAGCGTGTGATCAACAGGCTGATCCGTCGCAAGCGTAACGCCAGCAATGTCGATTTCAGCGCCGGCGCGGACAACCCGTGCGAAGCCATGGACAACATGGACGAGCACTCCGCCTGAGCCAACCTGAAAACAGTGGACCCAAACCGGCTTTTGCCGGCGAAGGTCCACTGTTTTCTTTTCTGAATATCTTCTCTTATATGTACTAGTATTTTTCAAAACGAAAAAATCGGGACCGAATGATCAGTTCGGTCCCGATCGGAATCACTTCAAGCGCCCGGCGATTTCTTCAAACCGGGCTTCCAGGGTAGCTTTTCCCCGTCCATCCGAGATATCGTCCTGAACCTCCTGGTAGACGGCTGACAGACGCCGGCCTGCTT
Source organism: Cyanobacteria bacterium HKST-UBA02 (assembly GCA_020431945.1). The sequence goes on from JAGQHH010000282.1 coordinate 4,363, forward strand.
CTCTGATGAGCACATCGGCTTCCAGACAGAGAAGGATCGCAAGACGGCGAGTGAAGAGCTTCTCGCAGGTTGCTCTATGATCGCGCTCGATCTCGCCGTCCAGAGCTTCGGTCTCCGCTGCCGCGTTTAAGAGACCTTCGACCACTTCCAGACGAGCACTCTCCGCCTTCATGACCGCCAGAAGCACTGCGCTCCTGGACTTCTCGTAAGCCAGACGGCTCTGCTCCTGGCGCTGGCGGCTCTCGAGAGGCGGGAAGTCGCTCAGTCCCGCATCCAGGACCTCCACGAGACGTCGGGCGTAGTCGCGCTCTTTGAGCGTGGACTTCTCGCCTCTACGAAACTGCTCGGCGGCCCGGTCTGCGGCTCCCAACTGGCCCCTGAGCTCCTTCAACAAGGACGGTAGAGCAGCCAGATGCGGATGCTCACCACCAGCAGTATCAACGAAAGCAAGACCGGCGATCCGCCGCATCTCCCGAACGCCTGCGTCTTCGCCCAGTACTTCCGGGGAGACGACCGGTCTACAAGTATAGAGTCCTTTCAGGCTGGTGCTCAGGGTCATCGCCCGGCACTTGCGCTGCGGTCTCTTGTCCAGATACTTGATCAGGGAGGCGAATGCCTTCTTGAGCGCCACCAGACTGAAGTGATCGCGATCCATGTCCAGGGGACAGGGCATAGAGCCTTCGTAGGATGGACTGGCTGCTGCCACTTCATCGGCGGCGAGAAGAGCGGCGATGATCACGGTTCGCCATTCGGAGCCGGGTGCCAGAACAACAGGATCGGAGAGCACGGCGACGAGACGTTTCTCGATGGCGAGAATGCGATCCCGCACACCACGAAGCTCATGCCGCCGGGAGTGATAACAGTAATAAACCGACTGATGCCTGAGCATGCACTCGAGACGTCGAGCCGAAACGATCTCGAGCCCGAGCTCATTGCCCAGATTCTGCTCGATGAGCTCGGTCCAGGCCGATGGCGCTATCTCGGCATCAGTCTGCTTGCACTCGTCGACGAGACCAGCGAGGACGGTATGCAACCGGGTCGCCTCTTCGACCTGAGCGGCAAGCTCGCTCAGAAGCAAATAAAAATCATTACTCTGGGTGCGACTCATAGAGCCTGGCTCCTCTTTGTGTTTGCTGAAAAGGTAATTGCTTGTTTCCGATTACAGATGTTTTCTTGCTTTTCCTGATTCCTCCTATGTTTGATTTCTATTGATCGAGATAAGCCTGGAGCTTATTGCCGGCCTCGATACCGCTCAAGAAGGATTACGGATTATGCGAAGGTCTATTCCAAGACCACCTAGCGCATCTGCGCTAATTTTTAACCACTCACGCTAACTGTGGCCAGGACTGAAATGCCAGCCACAGCCATGATTCGAGCCAGAACATGGACTGATCTGCTTTTATGCCAGCAGGAAAAGACCTGTAACTGTTACAGAGCCAGGCAAATCGGACTGATCGGAACATATACTATTTATTTTAGTATTGCTTGCCAAAAGAGAAGAGGATAACGACGGGAGAGAAGTGACCCGGGAACCAACCCGCGGATCACTTTCTCCCCACTTCGAGAATCCTCTCCAGATGCTGCCAGAGTGGCAAAAGCCTGCTATCGCTCGAGTTGAAGAGGTGAGCCTTGAAGCTCCCGTGCTCTTCTTGATAGCGCCGGTACTTACGTCTCGAGCGCATTCGCGAGCTCTCGACATTGGCAATCCGGTCGCACAGCTTCACGATGATAGCCAGCCTGTCTCCGGCAATTTTCGGATATGTCTTCAGCTTTCTCTCTTCGCGGGTCTCGCCGGGCTCGTCGGTGACGGCTTCGGCAATATTCACGACCCGCCGGGGAAATCCGGCTGTCAGCATATCTTTCGCTTTCTTTGCCGTATCCTCCAGAACATCGTGCGCCCAGCATGCCATTCGGATAGTCCGGCTGCGGAAGCCGAAACGAATCGCCACTGCTTCGACGGCACTGAGATGGAAGGAATACGGAAACTCTCCGTAGGTCTGGGCACCATGCGCCTCGGAGCACCATTTACGGAGCTGCCTGAGGGTGATGGTGCCGTCATTTTGCATTTTCATGACGTGTCTCCTTTCGACGATCACCATCAGGTGGATTAAAGGCACGGGCAAAACCGGATGCTCGAGGAGCATCGTGGAAAGAATGGGGAAATTAGCCTGGTTTGTTGCCCTGTGCCTGATTTGGAATTGATATTGCGAGATATTTCTACCCTAGGCGTACCGGCAACGTCATGCAACAAAGGACAGATCAGGGAGCAATCAGCCCTTATCCTGCAATTCATGCGCCGGCGGGACTTTCCCTCTTAACATCAAAAACAGGCCCAAAGAGCCGCCTCTTTAATTCTTGACTTCTCGAGCCCGGCAACGTTGGCGCAGCTCGCGTAGCCAACCTGGCCCAATTGAACGAGACCGTTACGGGATCAGGCTTTGACGGGTATACTGCATATAACTCAAAGGAGATAGAACATGGCAGACGTACTTTGTCTCGGGGAGATTCTGGTGGACTGGGTTTGCACCACTGTTGGTGCCGAGCTCCCGGATGCTGAATCCTTCACCAAGGCGCCTGGCGGCGCGCCGGCCAACACCGCGGTCGGTCTAGCCAGACAGGGAGTGGATACGGCTTTCATCGGTCGCGTCTCCAAGGACGAATTCGGAATCTGGCTCAAATCAGTCCTCAGCGAGAACGGCATCAATGTCGAATGTACCATCGAAGACAGCCAGGCCCAGACTCGTATGGCTTATGTAGTGACCACCTCCACCGGCGACCGCAAACTCGCCGAGTTCTCGCGAATTGCCTGTGCCGACACGAGACTAGCCACCGAGGACCTCAAGCCGGAGCTCTTCAGGAACGCTTCGGTCCTCCATTTCGGCTCCATATCCCTGATCGAAGAGCCGGCGCGCACGGCCACCAGGCGAGCCGTAGAGCTGGCCCGGGAAAACGGCATGCTCATCTCTTATGACCCGAATGTCCGCCTCAGCCTCTGGCCCTCGCCGGAAGCCTGCCGGAAAGCGATTCTCGACTCCTTATCCTGGGCTGACATCGTCAAGATCAACGAGCCGGAGCTCGAATTCCTCACCGGCAAGACCGACCTCAAAGAAGCCGAGAAACTGAGAGCCGAGAATGGCGTAAGCCTCTTCATCATCACCCTGGACTCGAGAGGAGCCTTTTTCGCTACTCCCAAGACCACCAAGACCATACCCGGGTTCTCTATCAAGCTGGTGGAAGCCACCGGAGCCGGGGACGGATTCAACGCCGGCATTCTCGCCGGCCTCCTCAGTCATATAAAAGATAGCAAAGACCGTAAAGCGACTCTAAACGGACTGGACTTGAACACCCTGGAGAACATCGTCAAACGTGCCAATGCCATCGGCGGTCTGGCCTGCACGAAAGCGGGCGCCATCCCGGCTCTCCCCACATCCGCCGACATCGACGAATTCCTCCTCGGTCACAAAGAAACAGTTACTTTTTGAGGTGGATGTCAGCAGCCGTTTTCTGCAAAAGACCGCGCAAGAATCTATAATGACCCTGTCCGGTCTATTCGAAAAGGAAAATGGCAAAAATGCTAGCAGGCAAATCACTCAAATCTATAGCGGCTCTTTCCGTAGCATTGATTGCAGCAGGTGGTCTGACCGCCCGGGCTCAATCGCCGTACATCCAGACCTACGGCAAGGAAAAAGCCCCGCAAGAAGTGAAGACCGCCACTACCAGTAGTGCCGGACAGAAAAGCCCCGATGCGAAAGATGCCAAAGATACCGGCAAAACCGCCACCAAAACCACTAAGAAAAAGCCCGCTCTAATCGTTAAGCCAAAACAACATGTTTGCGCCGGCGGCGGCAAATGGGAGCAATTCGCCGATTATATCGTTCTTCAACCCGGTCAGGAGCTGCTCCCTCTCACCCTGGGCGTTCTCAATGGCAGCTCCGGAACCAAGCCCCTGAGAGGATTGAGAGCCACCCTGGCCGGTCGCGATCTCTTCAAAGAGACCGACTTCAAAGGCAAGCCGACCCTTTCCATGGACCTTTCCAATGCCCTGACCTCCGGCTCCACCCAGATCATTTTCCAGGCATATGGAGCGGCCGGCTCGGCATTCAAATGGCAGATCTCCACCAGTGCCGAGCCCAGCATCACCGGACTGGCTCCCACCCGGGCCGGAGCCGGAGACAAAGTCAAAGCCAACGGCAAGAATCTTCCTGAAGACAAGAAGGCAATCACCGTCAAAGTCGATGGGCAGCTAGCCGAAGTCAGCAAAGCCGATCCCAAATTTATCGAATTCACGGTCCCGGACAAGATGAAAACAGGTAAAGACAAGCCTGTAGAGATCACCATATCCGGTCAAAAGATGAAGACTTATACTCTCACCGTCGCCGGTAAGCCCGAAATCACCTCCATGGACATGGTAAGCGTCAACCCGGGCGGCACCCTCACAATCAACGGCAAGAATTTCTCCAAGGACAAGAAAGAAATCGAAGTCAAAGTCAATGGAGACACCGCCACCGTGAGCTCCTGCAGCGATTCCTCGATAGCCAT
>JAGQHH010000283.1 GCA_020431945.1 Cyanobacteria bacterium HKST-UBA02
GCCAATCCTGAGCTGGTCGGCGCCTATTATCGTCTGGGAGTGGATCTGGAGCTCTACAAGAAAGATCTGGACGGCGCCCTGGAATATTACACCCGTGCCCACAATCTCCGGCCCTGGGACAATGAGATTGGTCTGGCTCATATGCGTCTCAACGACCGTATCCATAATCGAGACAGTGACATCGCCTCCAAATGGAAGCATCTGGGACGCTAGATTTGACCTTCGTCTATGTCCCCTATCACGAGCTGGCCGAGCAGCCCAACGTCATCGTCGACGGTCGGGGAAACAAGAACACCATATTGACCCTCTCTCACTGGCCTGCCAACGAGACTCCCGAAAAGTACAAAGACGACCTCTCTGCCCAGATCGTCTTTCGCTTTCTCGAGTCCGGCGATGCTCCCCTTGAAGGACCTCCGGTAGCGGTATCCAACAATCATTTCGACGAGGACGGGCTGGTCAGCGTTTTTTCCATGGTCAATCCGGATTATGCTCTGGGGAACAAGGAATTTTTGATCGATGTAGCCAGGGCCGGGGATTTCTCCAGGTTCGAGGATCGTGAGGCCGCCAGGGTGAGCTGGATTATCTCTGCCTGGACGGATCCGGAGCGCTCTCCGTTGAGCAGAGAAGTCTTCGGCGGCACTTATGAGGAGCTCAATCAAGTCCTCTATGAGGAGACCATCAAAAGGCTTCCGAATTTTGTCGAGAAGGGACAGAATCTCTATCACCTCTGGCAGGACGACGATCGATTTCTGACTGCCACTGAGGATGCTATCGCCAGCGGTCTCATCACCATCGAAGAGGATCCGGACCTCGACCTCGCCATCGTCCATATCGCCGATCAGGGAGTCATCGATCCGGAGCTGGTACCCGACCACGGAAAGAGTCTGGTATCGCGGCTTTGTCAGCCCATGGCGATTCATAATGCCTGCGAGCGATATCGAGTTCTTGTGATGCACAAGCGTCGCTACGAGCTCTATTACCGGTACGAGACCTGGGTCGACTTTGTCTCTTCTGCGCTCATGCCCAGGGTGGATCTCAGCAATCTGGCTGCTGGACTCAATGAGCGAGAGTCCAGATTGCGGTGGCGCTTCAACGGAGTCGGCGAGATCATCGGTCGGCTCTCCTTCGAAGGTGCCACCGGCATTGATGCTGGAAGCGATTTGAGTCCGGCTGAATTCGCCGAAACCGTGAGAGAATCGCTCATTGAGTCGGCGGTTACCCCGTGAGAGTGATCGCCGAATCAACCGATTCGTATATGGAAATATAGTCCAGCCGGGAAGATTCGCGGGACCTGCCGGTATAGTATCGAGTCAGGAAACCGGATGACTGGGGGATCTGGCTATGTTCGAGAAGTTGAAAAGTTATTGTATCGTAGGGCTGGAGAAGATCTTCGAAGACGAGGACTCGGAAGAGCGTGAGAACAGGATTGAATCGGCCCGGGTTACATCGTCGCGGCTCAATGCCCTGAGAAGAACGATCCAGAAGATGGAGGCATACTACCCGCCGGATTCGGAAGAATAGTGTCAGCGGCGGCGGCGTTCTTCTTCTTCTTCTTGCCTTCGTCGCTGCTCTTCCTGTCTGCGCCGGTTCTCTTCCTGTCTACGCTCTTCCTGTCGTCGTCTTTGCTCTTCCTGCTCCTTTCTTCTTTCTTCATTGCGGCGAGCTTCTTCCTGTCTCTTCTCATCGGCCTTTCGCCTGGCTTCTTCCTGCTTGCGTGTTTCTTCGACCCTGCGTCTTTCTTCAGCCAGACGTCTTTCGTATTCGACTGTGCGGATCTTTTCAGCTTCCCGCGCCTGACCCTCATGGCTCTGTTTCTGCTTGAGCAAGGAATCGTGCTGGCTGAGAGCCTCTTTCCTCTGCCGGGCGATTTCCTCCTGCTCGCGCCAGTAATCGGCGTCGGTGCCTTTCGATTGCAGGCGCCGGCTGCGAGCTTCTTCTTCCTTTTTTCTCCACTCGTCCTGGCTGGGCATACAGTCAATATACCCTTTTGTGCTGGTGAGATCAGGCCAGGAAAAAGTCTCTCAGCAGCTCCGCCTGCGGGTCTATAGCATACGGGCTCAGGTCGCTGATTCCATGCTCGGCAAGGACTGCCGTGTCGATAAAGAAATTGCCGGTGGTCGATTTCGAGTCGGCTGTGAGGATCAGATGAGCGGCGTCGGCTACGATGTCGGGAGTGCGGCATCTTCTGATCATCTCATCGCCACCCAGGATATTCTTTACGGCTGCTGTTGCTATGCCGGTCTCGGGCCAGAGAGAGTTTACGGCGATGCCCTTTTCTTTGAGCTCCAGAGACATACCCAGGGTGCACATACTCATCGAATATTTGGAGATAGTGTAAGCCAGATGGGGAGCGAACCAGACCGGATCCATATTGAGCGGGGGCGAGAGGTTCAGGATATGCGGGTTCTTCCCTTTCTCGAGGTGGGGGACGGCGTATTTCGAGCACATGAAAGTGCCGCGGCCGTTCACCCGGGACATCAAATCCCAGCGCTTCATCTCGGTCTTCGCTGTGGGTGTCAGACTGATGGCACTGGCATTGTTCACCAGGATATCGATGCCGCCGAATTCGGATACGGTTCTCTCGATGGCTTCCCGCACCTGATCTTCTTCCTGGACGTCGCACTTGACCGGCAGTGCTCTACCGCCTGCTTCTTCGATCTCTGCGGCGGCTGTGGCCAGGGTACCGGGCAGTTTCGGGTGAGGCTCTTCGGTCTTGCCGATAATCGCTACCGAAGCGCCATCTCTGGCCGCACGCAGGGCGATGGCCAGACCGATGCCTCGGGTGGCGCCTGTGATGAAGAGGGTTTTGCCCTCGAGGCTGGCGCTCATAGCTCGGCAGCCAGCTTGAAGTAGTGCGCGAAGAGTTTCATGCCGCCTTCGGCCTGACCCCAGTCGAAATTCTCGTTGATGGCATGATAACCATGCTCGGGCAGAGAGAGACCGAGAAAGACTATAGGCGTCTTGAGCACTTCTTGCATGCTCACTACCGCTCCGATGCTTCCGCCTTCTCTGATGAAGGCTGCTTCCTTATCGAAAGCCAGTTTCACAGCCTGGGCGGCAGCCTGATTGAACTTGTCGCCATATGATCCGACAAATGGCTTGAGAGCTCCTTCGGTCTCGACGACAGCATCCGGGCACTGCTCTTTGACGAATTTTTTGAAAAGCTCGACGATATTCTCGGGCTTCTGACTGGGCACCAGTCTCATACTGATCTTTGCTTCGCAGCAATAGGGAACGATGGTCTTGACCCCCGGTCCGGAATAACCGCCAGTGATACCGTGAACTTCGAAAGTCGGCCGCACCCAGATTCTGGCGGCACCCTCTTTCGAGTCGTTTGTTCGCAGGCTGTGAAGCTCGTGCGCCTCTTTGAAGTGCTCGATGGTGAAACCTGATTTCACGAAGTCCTCGAGCTCGTCGTCCGAGACTTTGTCGACGTCATCATAGAATCCCGGGATCAGGACTTCGCCTGTTCGGGCGTCGACACAGCGGCCGACTAGCTGACACAACTCGGCGATAGGGTTTCTTGCCAGACCGCCGACTTCGCCGGAATGAACATCTTTCTCGCCGGTCTTGAGTTTGACTGTGACGGCCTGGAGACCTCTCAGCCCATAGGGGATTGCCGGACTGTTCTTCGAAATCCAGACGGTGTCCGAGATTACGACTGAGTCTGTTTTGAGCTTGTCTTTGTTCTTCTGGAGGAACGCGAGAAAAGAAGGGCTGCCGATTTCTTCTTCCAGCTCCCAGAGGAAGCGGATATTGATGGGAAAGTTGTTGTCCCTGGCGAACTTGGCCGCGTAAAGAACGGAGAGAGCCGGGCCTTTGTCATCGGTGGTGCCACGGCCGAGATATTTGTCTCCATCGATTTTCATGGTGAAAGGAGGAGACTTCCATTCGTCCGGATTGGCGGGCTGGACGTCGAGATGGTTGTAGACTGTAATGGTCGGATGTGCCGGATCGCTTATGAACTCGCCGATGACGACGGGATTGCCATCGGTTTCGATGATTTCTACACGAGCGCCTTTCGCCTCGAGGAGCTCCCTGGCCTTCCTGGCGGTGGCGGCGATGTCCGGCTTGCGCTCGGGGTCCATGCTCACGCCCGGAATGTCGACCAGGCTCTTGAGCTCGGATTCGTATTCTTTTCTAGATGCTTCGATATAGCCGCTCAGGCGATCCAGTTGCACTTCGACCGTCATTTCACTTCTCCGTCAGTATGGAAAAGGCTAATACTGTCGGATCGGCTGGTTTTATTCAAGACGTTGACAAGTCAGGCGTAGGCTATATTGTCCGAAGGACGGATGGCTTTGTTGAGGCTCGTCTTCAGGGTTTGAGCCGGGAAGTAGCCTTCGTATCTGGCCAGCTCGACGATTTTGTTCGGGTTCGGGCTGATCACGCTGATCGTCGGATAGCCTCTGACGTCGAGAGCATCGGCGAAGGCTTTGCCGGATCGATCGTAACCGTCTTGATCGCCAGGGTTGGTGTAGCAGAAGATAGCTTTGTCGGCCAGCTCGCGCATTTCGGGCTTCTCGAGCTCGGCTTTCAGGGCTTTGCAATGACCGCAATAAGGGTTGCCCATGATCAGGATCAGGGGTTTGTGCTGTTCCAGGGCAGCTCTGTAGCCCTCGAGAGCGTTGTTCTTATAAGGTCCTTCGAGATCGATGCCCATTGGATTCCTCTCAACTTCGTCGGGTCTAAAGACAGGTCTGATTAACACCGCGTTATCGAGGGCCATCGATACGTCGACTTTGCCCGCGCTGGCGTTGGTGGTCCTCAGGCCGTCGCTAGCCAGAATGTCCACGGAGTTCAATCCAGACGGGTTTGCTTTGCCTGCGTTGCCGTTTGTGGCATCGAGGCTAGCCATGGTAACTGCAGAATCGCTTGGAAGGCTCATGCCAGGTTTCCTCCGGTGGGGTGCTTCCGTTTCTTAGGCAGTTCTATCCAGGTCTCCCGGTTTTTGGACAGG
>JAGQHH010000284.1 GCA_020431945.1 Cyanobacteria bacterium HKST-UBA02
GTTGCTCTATCCAGCTGAGCTACTGGCGCAAGACCAAGCCTCGGTTGATGAGCCGGTTAGCGACTGGCTAAGGGCGCATCACGTCGAGGGGTCATTATAACCCAAGAACGATCCGGCAGTGGCGGCAGGTCACGTAATTTGACGAGAGAGGTTCTCAATGGGAGCGGAGCTTTGTAGGGGCGAAGATCCAGCCTTCCAGAAGGACATTGAGATTGTCGGCATCCAGGGGATCCGGGAAGAGCTCGGCGCTGGCTACGAACAGAGCAGCCGCGTAACAGGCGATCAGGGCGTCCAGGGCATGGTCGTTGGCGACGATGACGCCTTTCAGAGACTTGTCCAGGGTGAGGCGAGGGCAGGTCTGGTAAGGCTCGCCGCCTCTTTCACGCAGATTCAGGAGACCGTCCACGATCTCGCGTCTCTGTTCGTGGTTTTTGGCTTCTTTGCCTTTATAGCCCCGATCGGGAAGACCCAGCAGGTAGAGGATTTCCCGGGGATAGACCTCGATGACCGGGGTGGCGCCGGGGCTCCTGTCCTGGAAGGGCAGGACGCTGAACTTTGCAGGATCGAGCATGGCCAGTAGCCTGATGCCGTGATAGGTCATCTGGATCATCGAGGGATTCACCCGGTGAAGCGGGCTCTGGGCGGCTCTTGCTGTTTTCTTGTCAGTAAAACGCTTGGGCTCTATGTCATATTCCAGGACCAGAGCCTCGAACTGCTCCCAGCTCATGAAGACGAGTTGCTCGGCCACCTGCTGCCATTGCTGATATTCCGGAATATCGAGCTTGCGCTCGGTGAAGCGCAGAAATTCGGTGGGCAAAGAGAATGGAAAGTCCAGGGCAGCACATTTGAGCTCGGGCAGGGCCTTGAGCTCGCTGGTCAGGGCATGGCTGCCGGGATTTTTGACACTGTTGATCTCGAGACCCAGGGACCCCAGGGTGCCGGTCACCAGCCAGGTGTCATTGGGAATCTTCGCGGCGCCGCTGAAATCGGCGCCGGCTACCAGGACGCTCATAGAAATCTCCTGGACCGGAGCTGTGACGTTACGATTGCATTATATCTAACTGGTATAAGGTATAACTGAGTCTGTCGGAGTGTACCCTACGCCTTGACATGCAGCTGACGGCCACCAATCCCAAAACCCTAGCGCGCTCTATCGGCATCCTTGTCGACAGGACGGTTGCGGATACGCCGACCCTGGGCAATGTCTGGATGATCGATTCGGACAAGGTAGCCACCTGCGCTCACCTGGCTCTGTCTTATCACAATTATCTGCAGGCTCTGGCGGTGCGCTTCCCGCACAACGGCAAACAGTACGGTGTGGAAAAAGCCATGTTCCACCCGCGTTTCGACAAGCACGCTGTCGGCCAGCTCGTTCAAATCGCGCTCACCGAGCCGACCCCGACCCTTCCCCTGCAACAGCACAATGCGGTGGTGCTGCAGCTCAAAGAAGAGCTTCCGGACCTCACCGACACCATGGTCTGGAAGGTCAATAAGAATCTCTCCCTGCCTGTTCCCCCGCGGGATCAGGGGCTGGGAGGCAATCTCGGCGAGATCGATCTCTATGTGGTGATTCAGACCATCACCAATGCCCGTAAAGAAGGCGTCCTGATCATCTGCGACGACCGCAATCATCCCATGGCCCGAGTTTTCTGCCAGAACGGCCGGGTCATGTATGCCCAGTTCCGCAACCTCAACAATGAGATGGCGATTTACCAGATAGTCAACCGCGATCTCAAAGGTAATTTCTTCTTCTGGACGGCGGAGAGCCCCAACTGGGATGTCCAGGCTCCCATAGCGCGACCGGCGGATATGCTTCTTATTGAGGCGCACCGGCGTTTCGACGAGCTTAAGGGCATGATCGCCCGGCTCGGCAATCTCCATTCGTTGTTCGTAAGAAAGCAGGAAGAGCCGCATCTCGAGGTCATTCCATCCGAGAACAAAGACTATGTGCGGATGATCTGGCCGCTTCTCGATGGCGGTACTCCTGTCGGCCAGCTCTGGCAGCTTACCGGAATCGATGACTATGCCATCGTCTCCAGCCTTCTCGAGCTTGTGGCTACCGGGCAGGTGGAGACCCTCAAAGAAGAACTCGTCCTGCCCACCGACAGCAGCGCTATCATTCCGCCTCTGGATCTGGCTGTTCATGTGCCTCTCGAGCCATGGGACAAGATCACCAATGTTTATCTCGATACCGACACCATGAGACCGATGGTGCGTCAGGGCTGCCTGCTCGGTCAGCTCCGGGAAGAGGACAAGTTTCATCTCTTGCACAATGTCCGTCTTATTCCTGAAGCCACCGGCTCGCCGCTCTTCAAGGACGGCAAAGTGATCGGTATGCACTGCGGCGGTCTGCCCCCGAATTACGGCAATCGCTCCGAGAACAATCTCCAGGCCATGCTCTGGGTGGAGTCTATCGTGGAATGTCTGCGAGGCGGTGGCGACGACGAGACCGCCAACAAGCTCACCCTCATGGAGATGCCCCGGCTGAAAGATACCGGCGAGGTTTCCGCTGAGCCAGCGCCCCAGCGCCTGGACGAGATCACGGCTCAGCAGTCCCTGTCCATTTCTCGCAAGGCTCCGGGATGCCGGGAGGTGGCCAGGCTCGATTGCCCGAAATGCGGGCGCACCAGTCTCGAGTCGGCGCGATTCTGCAAATCTTGCGGTCAGGAGCTGATTCGCGAGACGGCTTATTCGAAGCCTTCTCGCAAGCCTCCTGTTTATCTGGTTCTATCCTGTCTCATTCTTCTGGCTGTGGTGGCCGGCGGGCTATTTCTATCGAGCCTGCCCACGCCCATGGTGGTGACCACCGAGCCCACCGTGGTTCGCGACAGCGCTCCTCTCACCATGGACGTTTTTCGCCAGGCGTTCCGGGCGAACAGCAATGTCGGGTACTGGAAAAAAGAAGGTCCCGAAACTGTTTTCAAGGACAAAGACCTGATCCACCTGGCCTTTTCCACCCGGGAGAGTTGTTTCGTCTATCTTATCTATCGCGGAGCATCCAAAGCCGCCGACATGCCCGCCCTAATTTATCCTGTGTCACCAGTAAGTGATAAGGAGTTGAGCAAAGGGTTCAGCTTCACGATACCCAGCGATGTGGACGAGCCAGTGAATGAAAAGGACCACCACTTATTAGGCTTGGAAGTTTCGGGACCTCCCGGAGCCGAGACCTTCCTGGCTATCTGCAGCTCTCGCAAGCTCAAGCTTCTCGGCAATTCCTCCGCCACGGAGCGAGTCTTCCGGAAAGCTGATACTCTTCTAGGTAAGGATGGTGGTAACAAGGGCAAAGAAGTCCTGGTCAGCGATCTTGGCGAGAAAGATCTGGCAGTGGACGAATCCGGTAGCAAAAAGGACGGAAAATCGGCTTCAACAGGGCAAGACGACAGCATATATATATGTAGATGGGTCGTCGAGCACCGCTAAGAGTCGAGAGCAATCTCAAGGAGCAAAATAATGATGTCTTCCCGTAAAACCAGCCTCTCAATAGCCATGTCCCTGGTACTGGCCATCGGCTTCTCGTTGCCTGGTATCTCACAGGAGAGCGGACAGGAGGAGACCGGTACCGGCGGCAAAGTCGAAGGTGCCAAAGCGCTTTATCGCGAGCAGGGCGATAAATACACCGGGCTCCAGTACTGGATCGAGCTTCACCGCAACAACCAGATCCAGAAAGTGAGCAACAAATTCAAGTTCCAGGACGGAGACCGGATAAGGTTTCACGTCAAATCAAATATCGACGGCTATGCCTATATCCTTCTGACTGACGGCAGCCGCGGCGAGAAGTCGGTGCTTTTCCCCGACGAGTCCACCAGCGATGACAATCGCGTCAAGCGCAGCCGGGATTATGTTCTTCCCGAAGTGGGCTATCTCACTTTCGACGAAAACCCGGGTAACGAGAAAGTCACCCTGTTGCTTTCCCGCACTCCCATTAATGCCCAGGCTTATCTCGATAAGCCCACCGAAGAGCCGACTCTCATCGCCTCGGCGATCCCCGGCTCCAAGGACCTGATACCGCAAAAGGTGCTTGTCGCTTACGGCAACCCGAACAAGACCTTCCCGAGCAGCTCGCTCAAGGTCAAAGCTTCGGAGCCCGAGAAAGAGAAAGCTCCGGTGAAGAAGGCTTCCACCACCAGCGCCAGCCCCAAGAACAAGAAGCAGCCGGCACCGCCCAAGGTCGCGGTCAAGCCCCCGACCAAGAAACATTCCGGTAGCGCTTCCTCTGGCTCGCACCTGAAGGGTCAGGTAAGCGCCGACTCTGATGCCGATGCCGCTTCGGTGACCCTGGTCTCCTCCTCCAACATCCTGCATGTGGACGTGGACCTTCACCATATCTAATCGATATCACCGGCAACGGAAGAAAACTCGAATAGCTCATGTGACGGCACCTGGAAGTTTCCGGGTGCCGTTCCGGTTGTCAGGTTAGAGGGCTTGAAGCTTCTTCTTAACCTCACCTTAAACATCTTGGTCGGAAAATTCTTCTGCTTTTTCTCTTTTCCCCTACCCTGCGGTAATCCGACAAACAGTCATGATTTGGCTCATATCTGCAATTCTTTGCTTCTTTCTGGTGCTCGGTCTCCTTTCTGTCTTCTATCCCGAG
>JAGQHH010000285.1 GCA_020431945.1 Cyanobacteria bacterium HKST-UBA02
TTACAAGTACCAGACTCCGCTACTAGAGTAAGTTTTGGAATTTTCCTAAGAGGCGTAGGCATTGTGACGTTTAAGGACCTCTCCTTCACCGAGACAAAAGGAACCAAGAACCAAAAAGGGAGGACCTTGCTCCAGAAGGGCGACAATTCCATGCAAGAAATCAACTTGGATGACTTTAGTTTCAAATTGTGGCCTAATCCGACTCCACCGCCATATGAATGGAAGGTTGATGAAGATCCAAATGGAAGCCGTTCTCTATTGCTAAAGAGTTCGCGCAGAGCCGGGGATTCGTCCAGAGCATTCTTGTGGCAGAGGGCTGATGTCGCATCGTTTCGAGGGAGAAAGGTGTGCTTCTCCGCTAAGTTACGAGCCAAGGATCTGTCTGGAAGGGGGTCACTATATTTATTAGTATCTGGCTCTGACACAATCAGCGGCAAGGAAAGCATTCAACGATACGACGATATGACAGATCGGCATATACAGGGCACGACCGATTGGACAGATGCTGAAATCACAATCGATATTCCGCAAAGCGCCGATCAAATGGAAATTGGGATCTTCATTCAAGGCACCGGCTCGCTAAAGATGGCAAAGCCGTCTATTGGAATATCATCGATAGAGAAAGCCTGTACAGACCGGAGCCTGAATCTACTTGAACATCCTACGAATCTCTCCTTTAGAGAGCTAGAAAAAAAATGAGCCATGGGCACAAAATGCACCCATGGCTCAAAATCCAAGACTAAAATCTAAGCGACGTCAGTTCAGGAAACCGCTTTCCAATAGAAGAAACGGCCTTTGCAAGAGTCGCGCGTGCTCCATACTCTAGAATGTTATCGCCGTATAGCCTATTGCAATGCATATGCATTTGAGCATTTCGATTAAACGACAGCCTATTCATCAGCTTGTGCGAATCAAGATCGCGCAGCTTATCTATGAGCGGTTGCTTCCTTCGACTGAAATCTCGAACAATTTCCATGGCATTAGCATACTTTGCATACACCGGCTTTCCTTCTTCCAGTAGCAGTAAACTCGAAATGTCAGATCTATAGAGCCTTGCGAGTTCAGACTGTTGCGGCGCAGATAAGCTGGAACCAGTGTACGCCAGCCACTTTGCTTGCGCTGCCAAATCTTGCTCGAACTTGAATGCGGTCAGAATCGGATAGATCGAGATTGCTGATAACACGAGAGGCGAGAGATCCACAAACTCGGGAAGAGAGAAGAGCTGCAAAATTTCTTCGGAGTCGAGCGCAAAAAGATCCTCTGTGATCGGCATAGCCTGCGGGCCTCCATAGCGCTCAATCTCTCTATCGTAGGTCTCAAAGGACAGCTTCCTCGTCAATCCCTGACGAACAGTTTCCGCTGCCCATGCATTGATTTCAGCCAGAGCTGCCTTTGAAGACTCGTGACATCCAATCTTGAATCGAATTCGAAGATGTGTATACGGATCCGCGTACCTTACAAAGAACCAGGAGCTAACAAGGCCTCTTTGCTTCCAGTTCTGGGCCTTCCCGAATAGATCGAGAAGGATCTCGTTGTGAACACTTTTCGAACAATCAAGCCGGAGGTAAGCCCACTCTGATCCGGGAAGACGCAGATACGAAGAAGAACCGACAGCAAGAGGAACTGCCGTCAATTTCGCAAGCTCGATCTCGTCTTTGTCTATCTCGGATTTAACGAGGGTCGCAACGATCTCTGTAGCATATGAACCGTCTGGAGTTGTGTGCCAATCGTTAATCGGGAGGTGCTCCAAGGCCACTGGGCTTGAGTATCGATTCCTCTTAAGAAGATCGGCAAAGAGACCTATATCGCTCTCTTGATCCAAACTCAAAACCAGGCCCGTATCGGAATAATACGAGTCTGCAAAGATAATTGAGGCTGGAACGTTCCATTGCTGACGCCAGGAATCAATCTGTCGAGCAATCTCCTTTGGCGAATCTTGCAATTTAACGTCAGCGCAAAGCTTAGAGAGATTCCAGGATGCCGGCGACAGGACAGTTCGTCCTCTGATAAGGCGAGGACGAAACGGTAACTCCCAACCAAGCTCCCAATCAAATCCACGAACGGGCCTGCAGTCCTGGCTCGCTATATCCAGGAGAAGACGAAGTTCCTTTGGTGCTGTAGATGCGTTGAGCAGGTGAGGAAGCCTTACAGAAAGCTTCTGTCCAGTCCTTTGCCATCTTGCGTATAGTTTGCGCCGATCCGACAATCCGATAGAAATCTCTGACAACGGAATGTGGTGATCGGAATCGACAGGGGCAGAGTTGCATGTTACAACAAAGTTTCTAATTCTCGGCACAATGGCAATATTTGCGCTACGGGGTTTCAATGGCCAAAAGACACCATCGACGATCAGGTCTGCCGTTTGCTCCTGTTCCATAACTGCAATCTGCCGAAGGTAGTCTGCGACCTCTCCGCTCTCAAAGAGATCATAAAACCTGGCCATAGCTCGTCCGCCACCGATAGAGACACCTCGCGGTGTAACTACCAACTTGAATTCGCCTTCGTCGATTTTTGCTCGACTGTCGGCCACCACGGCAACAAACAAGTCGAGTGAATCAGCAGGTTTTCGGTTGTCTTCAACTCTCAAGGCCGACATGATATCATCAGTCAATTCAAGTTCTAACTTGGCCTCTTTCGCAGCTGTTATCGCCATATCAAGAAGGCATCGCGTTCTAGACATATTGCTGCTATAGGATGACTGCTTATAAAGCGACCCTAAGCCAAATGTTTCGCTCATTAGTTCAGTGATGGGAACCTCCCTACCTATTGGATAGTTCCGCTCGAACTCGGATTTGAAGAAGTCTAAAGATGAGTCGGCCTGTCGAGTTATTGAAAGAAGACAATCAGAAATCACCTCAATTTCGCTCGCCACGTTGCGTGACATTTCGTTGTCCTGGAGGTAGGCACGAGTATCAATCTGAACAAGATCCTTCGACTTACCTGGCAACAAGCGCCTCATTCGAGATACTATTTCATCGAATGCAGCCCTGCTGTTTTCTGCACCATGGTCCCAACCATCAAGCCTATCCAATAGATCAAGAAAGTCTTCGACCAAAGGCCTGACATCCGATATAAGCTCTAAACTTTTGACAATTTCGACAAACTTCTCCCAATCGCAAAGGGAGAAATTGAGCTCGGTAACTAGTACGCCATAGTCCAACAGG
Source organism: Cyanobacteria bacterium HKST-UBA02 (assembly GCA_020431945.1). Next base: position 3,165 of record JAGQHH010000285.1, read on the forward strand.
TCAGAAATCAGCCTTTCTAATTGCTCAACCGGATCATTGAATTCTTCGTTAAGCAACAGAACAAGATCAGAGAATTGCCTTCCTTCGGAGGACAGCCGCAAGACGCTGGAAATGGCAGGCGTAACTACGACTTTCTTGCCAGACTCGACGGTACCAGTTTGGCTGGCTCCCTCACCAGTCTCAATCCAGATTCTTCCTGCTCTTTCCAAGGCACGGGGATTCGGATAGACCTTTAAGATCCGCCTAACAGCTTCAATCTTCTCGAGCTTCTCCAACAAACCTCGGACAAACGACATGTCGGGTCTAAGCCTAGTAGTAACTTGGTTGCCGCGCCGTATGGTCGTCTTCTCACCGAATCTACCGACATCAACACCAGCGTACATGCCGTAGGGTGTAGGTCGGTAAGCCATTCTCTTGACGAACTTCTTTCTTGCAATGAGCGTCTTCTCGGACCTGTCGCCCTCAAGAAGCATCCTTCCTAGAGACGGACTTGAGGTGCTAACAGCGCACTGAAACAGCCCGTGATCACAACCAGAATCATCGGCTTCCACAGGAAGAAGTGGGGTACGAACTAAAAACTTGTCTAACACGGTGTATGTTTTCTTCATTACGGACTCCTATTCGATTTAGACGATGAAGAATAGGTGGGAGAACTGAATGTTCTCCCACCAAAATTCAAACCAAGGTCACATTGACTTGGCTACAATTCCGCCCCGATAGCCTACTCTCTACGGCTTCGGCGGCGGTTCATTGCTCTGACCACCAGGACACGGAGGCACTGGAGTGCTTTCGCCTGGACATGGGGGCAACGGTGTGCTCTCGCCAGGACACGGAGGCAACGGTGTGCTTTCACCCGGGCACGGTGGCAACGGCATGCTTTCACCAGGACACGGTGGCACAGGGGCACTTTCACCGGGGCAGGGAGGAGGTCCAGCCGACTCCATGGGACATGGGGGCTGACCACTGTTGTTCGGGCACGGCGCGCTATCCCTGGGGCATGGAGGTGGTTCGAGAGAGTACCCTGGACACGGCGGCGGATCATTCGAGAGGGTAAAGGTGCACGGCGGCGGTCCAAGCGACAGTATTCCACAGCCGGGAATCGATCCCACACCCGAGGCAGATCCCCCGATTCCGGAGGCACTTGCGCTCCCCGCCATAAGACCATACGGATCGACCTTATTGACCGGAGAGTTTCCAACATACGAGTAAAGGTTAAGCCCGTCCTCAAATCCGATAGGATCAGGCTGCAAGAATCGTCCAAGTACGGACGAGTAGTACCGGAATTTGAAGAAGTGCAAAGCCAGTTCATCGTCATAACGCTGGCCAGTAAATGCAAAGTCGGTCCCACCAAAGGTACCAATTTCCCCAAACTGTCCGATCTTGTTCTTGTTCACAACAGCGCCAGAGTTGTTGCTCACAGCCACGATGGACCCCACATTGTTTCGATGCAGGAAGGTAATGGTTCCGCCGGCACTTACTTGAATAAGTGGTTCGTCAAGTCCGCCACCATAGACATATCGCGCCAGGAGAGAACCAGTTACACCATCATAGTCAGCTACCCTCTGCCAGTCAGAATACACAAATCTCGTTTTCGCACTGTTAACAGTCTTCTGAACCTGTCGGTGCGTGGGATCGTAGACAAAACTGGCAGATATGCCGGACTTCGATGCAGTCAACAGATGGTTCTCGGTATCGTATCCATAAGACCAAGTTCCGTCCCCGGAAAGATTCTTGTTTCCGTCGTACGAATAACTTACGCCTCCAACGGTTGGATATGTATTATTGTTGCTAGCAGTGCCGTATGAGATGGTGCCACCGGCCGCAGGGTGCCACATAAAGTCGCCATCCGTGACCGATTCGGACGTGACCTCATGAACCCCATTGTGGCCGTAGCCGAAGGTTACAGAGCTACCAACAAACGTGTGAGTAATCTCCGACAGATCTTCGTTCAGCTCATGCGTAAAATCAACTGTGCAGCCGTTGCTGTATGTCAGTTGAACGAGACGAGACAGATCATCGTAACCAAATTGAACCGCACTGGTAGTGCTGCCATTCAGCTTGATACTTGAAAGCCTGTTCAAAACGTCAAAGGCTCTCTCGATATAGTAGCCGTCTGGCCACGTGGTCTTAGTCCTATTTCCGTTTTCGTCTAACTCATGGACAATAGTCTTACCGTCGGGATACTGCTCCTTCCACAGACGACCAGCGGTATCAAAGAACTTCTCTGTGTCACCGGTTGACGGATCGCCAGCAACGACCGGTTTGTTGGTCTTAGTCAGCCTGCTGGCAAGATCATATGTGTTCGTAACCACAGGTTGACCCTGAGGGCTTCGAGTAATTGGCCTATTGAGCTCATCAAAAGAGAAGCTCACCGTATTCCCAGAACGAGTCCTAGAAACGAGGACATTATGATTGTCGTCGTAAGATTGATTTTCTTCGTAGCTCGAGTCAGCATAGGTTGTTCGATCAAGTCGATCGTGGCCATCATATGTGAACGATGTTACGTTTCCATTTCCGTCCTCGATGCTGGCCAGCTTACCATTGTCTGTATACAGACGGGTCTGAGCAACCACAGCGGCGGGATCGGTCACTGAAAAGACGCGGGATGCTTCATCATACGCGAACTCCTGCACTCGACTTTCTGCATCGGTCACCTTCCAAAGCCTTC
>JAGQHH010000286.1 GCA_020431945.1 Cyanobacteria bacterium HKST-UBA02
GTCGGTCTGCCCAATGTCGGCAAGTCTTCCCTGATCAACTGGCTGATCGGCAAGAAACGCACCCGGGTAGGCAACCGTCCCGGGATCACCCAGGGCACCCAGTGGGTCCGTGTCCATCCCCGCCTGGAGCTTCTCGACACGCCGGGCATCTTGCCTCCGGTGGAGTTCGAGCCCGGCACCGCCAGCCGTCTAGCCATGCTCAATCTCCTGCCCGAGGGCAAATATGACACCGAGCTCGTCGCCCGGAGCTCGCTTTCTCTGATGATCAAGCGCTATCCAGGGCTCATGGAGCGTTATGTCGAAGGAATTACCGGAAGCGAGGATCCCCTCACCCGTTTCGCCGAAGCTAGAAATCTTCTAACCTCAGGAGCCAGACCCGATCTCAAAAGAGCAGCATCCCTCTACCTTTCCGACCTCCGGGACGGACGGATCGGGGCGGTCACTCTGGACGTATAATACTCAGTCAGCCCATGCCGAAGAAAACCCGGATCGCCGATTTGCTGGACTTCGACTATGCCACTATGAGTAGTGGCACGATCGTAGGCGTCGATGAAGTCGGCCGGGGGTGTCTTGCCGGACCGGTGGTGGCAGCCGCGGTGATCCTGCCGCTTTCCGACAGCACTGCCGATCTGCCTGCCTGTCTCGCGGATCTCGACGACTCCAAAAAGCTCACCGGGATGAAGCGCGAGCAGCTACTCGCGGTGATCGAGAAAGTGGCTTTCTGTGCCGTTGCCGAAGCGAGCCCCGAAGAGATCGATTCGATCAATATTCTCAACGCCAGCCTTCTCGCTATGAATCGAGCCGTCCTTGCGGTTCTCGCCAAAGCACCGGTGGATATCGACACGAGTCTCGCCCTGGTGGACGGCAACCGCAAGATCAAGACCGATAGCTTCAAGCAGATGACCGTGGTGAAGGGCGATTCACGCTCGGCTTCCATAGCCGCCGCATCGGTGGCGGCCAAAGTATATCGGGACAAGCTCATGGCCGAGCTTGCCGAGCAGTACCCGCAATATCTCTGGGAGAAGAACAAAGGCTACCCGTCGGCAGCTCATCGCCGGGCAATCGGCGAGCACGGCACCACTCCCTGGCACAGGCTCTCTTTCCGTCTCCTGAAAGAGGAAGACCTCAGCCCTGAGGACCGCCAGGACCCATGCGCGGCGGCACCCGGGCGGGCAGTCCGCCGTCCACGAATTTGTTGATCTGGTCCGAGGCTTTCTTCTCTGCCGCCGATGTGCCGTCCAGGATCTGGGTCTTGGAGAGCTGATCGATGATGTAGTCGAGACCGAGAACCGAGATCATGAACATTCTCTCGCCCATCTCGATATAGCCTTTTTCCCGGAGATACCAGAGCGCGAATTCGATCTCGGCAACGTCGTCGATCTCCAGGATATCCATCAGCATCTTGGCTGTGGAGCCGCCTGATTTCGGTTTCTTCCGGCGTTGCTCGAGAAGGATCTGGAGAATCGCCAGACGAAGCTCGACTTCGTTCCAGGATATGCCTGTCTTGGGAACCTTGGGCAGATTCTTGAAGGCGCCGCCGGTGCGAGGCCCGCCGGCACGGGGGGCGGCGCCGCCGCCGCCGGGCGTCGGTGCTGCGCCTTCGGCAGGCAGGGACATATCGTAAGCAGCCCGTTTGCCTTCATCCGACAGGGTCCGGAATGCTTCGGTGATGATCCTGAACTTGTCGGCATCTCCGGTCTCGGTATTGTCCGGGTGATACATGGCTGCCAGGAAGCGGTAGGCGTACCGGATGATGGTGGGGTGCGCTTCACGATTGACTTGCAGAAGCTGGTAAAAGTTGAGGCTTGCGAAATCGACCTCGGCAGGCGGTGCCTGGCCGCCCTGGGGGGGCGCCTGGCCACCTCCCTGCTGACCGCCTCCCTGGGGACCGGGACCTCCGGGTCTCGGGCCGCCCTGGCCTGGACCTCCCGGTCCGCCTGGTCTGGGTGGTGGGGGTGGTGGTTGCCACGTCATAGGTTAACTCCCCTTCAATAGATTGCTGGCTATCACAAGTCGCTGGATTTCCGAGGTTCCCTCGTAAATCTCGGTGATCTTGGCATCACGCATATAGCGCTCTGCCGGGTAATCAGTAACATACCCATATCCGCCGAAAATCTGCACGCACTTGACAGTGCTTCTCATGGCGACCTCGGAGGCGTAAAGCTTGGCATGAGCGGCGTGACGGGTGAATTTCTCGCCTCTGTCCTGGGCGATACTGGCATGATAAGTGAGCAGTCGTGCAGCATCGATTTCGGTCTGCATCTCGGCGAACATATGCTTGATCGCCTGGAATCCGACCACCTGCTTGCCGAAGGCCTCACGCTCGTGTGCGTACTTGAGAGCATGATTCCAGGCTCCCTGAGCGATACCGACAGCCTGGGCGGCGATTCCTATTCTGCCACCATCCAGGGTGACCATCGCCACTTTGAACCCGTCGCCGATCTCGCCCAGCATATTGGCTTTCGGCACCGGGGTGTTCTCGAAAATCGTCTGGCATGTCGAAGAGCCCTTGATACCGAGCTTGTCTTCGAGCTTGCCGAAAGTGAAGCCTTCCGAGCCCTTCTCGACGATCAGTGCCACCAGTCCCTTGTGCTTGAGGGATCTGTCGGTCTGGGCGATGACCAGGTAATAGTCAGCCTCGATTCCGTTGGTGATCCAGTTTTTCGAGCCGTTCAAAATGAAAGTGTCGCCCTTCAGCTCCGCCATACACGTGGCAGCCGCCGAGTCAGAGCCGGAGCCCGGCTCCGAGAGGCAGAAGGCGCCCATTTTCTCGCCCCGGCACATGGGAGAGAGAAAGCGTTCTTTCTGCTCTTCGCTGCCGAAATGATCGATGGGGCTGGCAGTCAGAGACACATGAGCCGAGTAGATCACCGAGGTGGTGGCGCAGGCTCTGGCCAGCTCCTCGACAACTATGGCATATGAGACGTGGTCGAGTCCGGCGCCGCCGTACTTCTCTGCAAAAGGCAGACCGCAGAGATCCGATTGAGCAAGGAGGTCCCAGTTCTCTCTCGGAAAGCGGTGGTTCTTGTCGACCTCGGCGGCACGGGTAGCGAATTCTTTCTCCGCCATGTCCCTGACCATCTCTTGAATAAGGACCTGCTCCTCGGTCAGATGGAAGGCAAGGGGTCCCTGATCTCTACTGGTTGTTGTGTGCATAATTGAAAAAGTGGTATGTGAAAACGGCTCCGATCATAGCACTGTAAAGCATGTAGAATACTCCTGTTATCCTGAAGAAAAAACGAGCATGTCAAAAGCCAGAGTAATTCTCGTCTCCGATCCCAACTCAACGCCCTGGTCCAAGTCGGACGGCATCAGCAAGAAAGACGTCGAGATAGTGCAGTGCGACGGAGGCTTCGATGCCCTTGGCGAGCTGGTATCAGGCGGTGCCGATGCGATCATCGCTACGACCTGGCTGCCGGATATAAGCGGTTATCAGCTCTGCTCCTATATCAAGACCAGCGATAAGATCATGGCTCTGCCGGTCTTTCTGATCCAGTCCGACAATGATGACGAAGAAAGCTATGCCTTCTGGAAAAGCGCTTGCATGCCGGATCATATCGTCGAGCTCGAAGCTTTCACCGAGGACGACAATGCCCTCTCCGAGCTCATCGATCGCGCTCTCGCTCTGGGCGAGGAGCTCAGCTGGGATCGCGACAGCGCCCGGGAATCAGGCATTGCCCATATTTCTGTGAAGAGCAGCGAAGTAGCGGAGAGCTATGCTCATCTCTTCGACCTGCTCCTGACAGACCGTCTCGTGGCGGGCGTGGTCCGCAGCTTGAGCGGGTCCACAGGCAATCAGTCGATGTTCGTCCAGAGCTTTTTCAGGATCATGTGCACCCTCATGGACCTCGATCTGCTGGGCTTCTATGTCAACTCAGACAGCAATCCCTGGGGCGTGATTCAAGTGGGCGAGCAGGTATCAGCCACCGCTTGTGATGGCGTCCAGAAGGAGGCCGCCGAGCGGCTGGCCAACGACAACGAAATCGCCATGGAAATCATCGGCGAGCCCCGGAGCAAGGGCGGCAAGTCTCTCAAGCAAACCGAGATCCTCATCATCGGTGCGGAGGACAATATCCTCGGTCTTCTGGTGGTGGGCTCCACCCAGCGTAAGGGTGTCGACGATCACACGATGCATTTCATCGAGAAGCTGAAGCTCAATCTCAGCCCGGTGGTCAGGCTGCTCCTGGCGGCCCAGGAAATCGACCGCCTGGACGGCGAAGTGGCTCTCAGCGCTTCTACAGATCAGCTCACCGGTCTCTATAACATGGAGTTCCTGGTGGGCTTCCTCCAGCAGCAGCTTCTCTTCTCCTATCGCCAGCGTCTGCCGGTCTCCCTGGCGATCATCGATGTGGATCATCTCAACGATATCAACGAGACCCATGGCGTGGACGTCGGGGATCATGTCCTGCGCACCGTGGCCAACCGGCTTCTGACCGTGACACGATCGTCGGACCTGCTCGCTCGCTACGGCGGTGACGAGTTCGCGGTGGTCCTGCCTAATACCGATGTCGGCGGTGCCAGGATCCTGGCAGAGAAAGTCCGTCGCGATATCGAAAGGCAGAATTTCCAGTTCCGTCCCAACGAGCGGGGACCGAAAGTAACCGTGAGCGTCGGCTGTGCCAACTTCAATATGGAAGATCTCAATCCCGAGACGATAATTCTAGACGCCAAGATCAATCTCCAGAAAGCCAAGGAAGACGGCAATAACCAGGGATCGAACTGACCTTCCGCCGGGATTTTCGGGTACATAAAATGGAGGGGACTACGTAATATCACCACTCCCTTCTTCTTGGCAACCTGATAACCTCTAGTCAGGTCGGATTTAGTTATTTGAGGATTGAAGCAATGGCAGGATTGGACTCGGCGGCAGGCGAACAGGGCGACGGCTCTAACAAGCAGCCCGTAATCTCAATCAACGATCTTTATACAGCCCAGGACATCCAGGGCAGACCGCATGTCTCAGGGGATGCCCTGACCTCCGACAAAGGCACTCTCGTGCCCGGGGACAAGAACAGTGGTGATGGTCCGAAAACCCCGGCTGAGCAAGCATTCCAGGGCGGTGTCGATGTTCTCGCCGGGAAGCTCAAAGAGCTCGGTCCTCAATTCGAAGGAGCCATCAAGCTTTCCGATGATGCTCTGGTGACGGCGAAGAAGAACCTGGATGAGAGAATGCCCGAGCTGGCGCCCAAGATGATCGAAGCCCAGCAGGAGCTGACCGCCGGCGCCCAGGGTCTGGCGGACCAGTACAACAAGCTTCCCGCCTCGGACCGGAATAATGCCGACCAGGCTCTCGGCGAGCTCTTCGCCGCCTCGGACCCGGCAGCCAAGCAAGCTGCTCTGGCCAAGCTCTCGGCTTTCCCTGATCTGCAGGCCGCCGCCAAGTCCTACAGCGACACCATGGAAAAGCATGCTCCGGTGATGAAAGAGATCAACGACCTGAGCACCGCTATGGAAACAGCCATGGGCGACAGCATGATGCTTCGTCTCCGCTATGCCCAGATACTCGGGGCCATGGGTGACGAGGAAGGCGCCCAGAAGTATTCCACCGAAGCTCAGGCAATGATGATGATGTTCTTCGGCGGCGGCGAGCAGCCTCCGGAAGAAGAGCACAGACAGCGCGAGCGAATCCCTGGTATGCAAGAAGCCGACATGACTCCTTTCATGCCTCAGCGCGACGCCTGAAAAAAGACATTCGAGACCTGAGAGCCGATTTCCTCAGTGCGGGAACGGCACCAGCTCTTTGTAGCAGAGATCGATGGAAGCCAGGAGCGTATCGAGAGGTATGTCCATGATATGGCTCGCCAGGGCCATGGAGGCTCCGGCACCGACTCCTTCTTTGACATGACCCTGCTCGTAAGCCTGGAGTCCTTCGTGGCAGGAGCCGAGCATATTGAGCATCGGGCAGGCCAGAGGAGCGCCTATCTCTTCGGCCAGCTTCCTGGTGTTGGCGCTGGGATCGAGGGCCACCCACTTGGTGGTGATCACAGCCAGGTTGTCCCGGTCGAATTCGAATTCGGGGCTGGTGGCGGCCAGGTCTTCGAGCAAGGCGAAAACCGTCAGCATCTGGCTGCCGCCGCCGAGAACCACCATTGCTTTGCGTGATGCAGCCAGGGCCATGCCGGCTGCGAAGGGCTGCATGGGGTCGCCGAAGTGGGCCATGATCTCGAAGGCTCCCAGACCGGCAGGTCGCTCGTAGGACTTCTTGACGCTGGGCATGGGCAGTCCGGCGCTCTTGAAGCCCCGGCGGATCATCCGCCAGCGCAACCTGTGGTTGGAGACCGGCACGCTATTCGAGACCGAATCCCGGGCATCATAGCCCAGGGCGGTGAGGACGGCCATGGCGGTGGTGGTGCCGCCGGGCACGCATTCACCGATGATAACGAGATCGCTTTTGTCGGCAGCCTTCTCCCCGTACTCTTTGCCTTTCTCGAAAAGCTCTCGGACGGTGCTCTCCGGGAGGCTGTCGCCGGTGGAGAGACAGCGCGCCGGTTGCGAGCCGGCTTTGAAGTTGTCGATGCGGGGCGGGTAGAAGGAGCCGCAGTCCACCACATCGATGGAGCTCTCCAGGACCTGGAGGCTGGCCCGGCTCAACACCACCGGCGATACTATGCCCGCCGGGCTCACCGGAATCGGCAGACCTTCTTTGGTGGTGCCCATCACGAGCGCTTCAGCGTCGTAACGCGGGGTCAGCCTTCTTGCCTCGGCATTGGCGCCGGCGGCGGAGATACCTTCAATATCACTGGTCTCGGTATTACCGACGAGGAGATGAAAACCGGTGGTCTCTGCTTTTCTCACCCTTTCGAGGAGTTTCCCGAGCCTCCCTTTGCGATCATTTATGATCCGGACGATTTCCTTTGACGCACACAGGGTGTTCATACTAACGGGTCCTCACTCGGGTTTCTTATTTGTCCGGATCATCTCGCAAGGTATTGCCAGACAAAGCGGATAAATAATTATGGCGGATACTCCTTGCCAACCTGCAGAAATTAAGTTTATAGCAACAAGTGTGATCTCCCCGGGATCAGGAATGGCTTTGAAAGTGATCAGATAAACCGGAATCTCCAGGAAATAGCCGGCAAGGGTGCCGAAAATCAGCACCAGTATCGAGATTACCGAAAGCGCCGGGAGCCCGGCGAAGGTCATCTTGAGCGCTCCCAGGGCGACCTGCCCGGAGGAGCGCCTGGAGACTGCCGACACCGGGAGGGTGATGAGGAAATAGCCGGTCATGAGGACTGTGTTGGCAACCCAAACGATAATCATGGACAGCTTTATGCTCGGGTCGAGCTCCAGGGGACCGAGGGCTCCCATGGGAACGGTGGAAATCATCAGCAGGAGAGCCGAGACGGTCCATGCAAGCAGAGGCACCACCATGAGAAGAGACCAGAGGAACCAGACCAGAAAGAGATAGGACTTTCGTCCTTTGAATTCATTGACCGCCTCATTCTGGATGGTCCGGACATAGTCGAGATTGCTATCGATCTGATCCGCAGGCGAAAGTCTCAGATAAGCCTGGCAGAAAGCAGTGAGCCTGATGGCGAAAAGACCGATGGCGACAACCGTGGTGACCAGAGACAGACCGCCCAGGACCAGGGTGAGACCGCCTGCCAGCACGGTATGTTGCAGCACCTCGTCCATGCCTTTATAAACGTGATTCTGCTCGAAAATCTTGTGGAACGAGAATTCCAGTATGCGGCTCGAAAGCCCGGAGACTGCCAGAAGAACGGCCGGTATAAAGGTAAAGCTTCTGAAGGTCCAGATGAAAGTCAGGGTCCTGCGCCACCAGTTCTGATCCAGGAGCTTGCCGACAGCGGCAAAGCCCGAACCGTCGAGGACAGGTTCTTCCAGGTCCAGTCTGGTTTGTTCTAATCCAGCTTGATTTAGACCAGTTTGATCAGGCTCGATTTGATTCGATTCGGACTCGGTGGATTCGTCTGTCACGGAACACCTCTTACTGTAGATTGTAATCTCCCGACAACCTTGCCTGCCTGTGTTTTTCGAAGGGACTGCAGGCTCCTGACATAGGGCCGGCCCCTTTACAGACGTTTACTACTTGGTTTCTCCGGGGCTTTCGGCAAGCTCCCCGCCTGTGGCGCGTCTGCATAACCACCTGCCAGGCGGATCGCAATTCTCACAACGGCGAAACTAAGTCTAACAATGCTTCTTGACAAAATATGGGATGATCAAGCTCTACTCAGTCAGGATGCCGGATTTGATTCTCGTACTAAAGGCAACCATAGACATCGACTCCGAGCGCCGGGTTCTCGCCGCGGTATCGGACATGGGACTCACCGGGCAGCTCGTGCGCTCGGCGGGCAATACCGTGGTGGTCATCCAGAGCGATGTCTCGGCGATTCCGACCCACCTTTTCAGCCAGATGGACGGGGTGGCCAAAGTCGTCCGTCTTACAGCCACGCATCCCCTGGTTCTCGAGGCGGACCCCGCCCCGGTGCGGGTGAGCTCCTCTTCGGCAGAGACGATTTTCCTCGGAAGCGGTCAGAAACGTCATGTCATCGCCGGTCCCTGCTCGGTGGAGAGCCGGGAGCATATCCTCGAAGTCGCCCGGGCAGTCAAAGCCCGCGGAGCCACGATGCTTCGGGGCGGCGCTTTCAAGCCCCGCACAAGTCCTTACGAGTTCGGCGGTCTCGGTGAAGAGGCTCTCGAATATCTTGCCGAGGCCGGTAAGATAGCCGGTCTTCCGGTGGTGAGCGAAGTCATGTCCGCCAGGCAGCTCGAGAAATCCCTGGACTATATCGATGTGCTCCAGATCGGCGCCCGCAACATGTACAACTACGAGCTACTGAAAGAAGCCGGGCTCTCGGGCAAGCCGGTTCTGCTCAAGCGGAGCATGTCGGCCACTGTCGATGAATTTTTGCATGCCGCTGAATATGTTCTTCTCACCGGCAATGTCAATGTCATTCTCTGCGAGCGCGGCATCCGCTCTTTCGAGCCCCGCCTGCGCAATACCCTCGATCTCAGCAGTGTCGCTCTGATCAAATCAACCACCTGCCTGCCGGTGGTGGTGGACCCGAGTCATGCCACAGGCCGGCGCGATCTTGTCCGGACCATGTCCCGGGCGGCTATCGCAGCCGGCGCCGACGGTCTGCTCATCGAAGTGCACGGGCAGCCGGACAAGTCCATCAGCGATGCCGAACAGGCTATCGCTCCGGACCAGCTCGCTTCCATCGTGGACGATGTGCGGGCTCTATCGGAGGCACTGAATCTGGTGACCGAAGACGGCGCCGGGACCTCGGACATGATGTCCAAGCTGGTCGCTTCGGGCTCCTTCAAATCCTAGACCCGGCAATATAATCCTCATTTCGTTCGAGCTGCGGCATATATGCCTCAAAAACAGGCAAAGTGCGGCATTTATTGCTCAAAAAGGCGAAAACGCGGCATATATGCCGCAAAAACAGGCTGATTTGATGCAATATATGCCGCACTTTGCAAGTGCTGAGGATGCGTCAGGGAGTAAGCCTTGTTTCAAGCCTAACGTGAGCCGTGCATCGAAGGACCAGTGATGGTGCCAGAGCTGGTTGGCTGCCTTGGATTCTTCAAGTCTTATTTTGCGGTTTTAGTAAAGGAGGATATCTCTCCTCCGTGCCCGGCTCCGCCTCATCTAAACTATCCTGTAGATTAGTTCGGTCTGTCCGGGCTGTTTTCGGGTTCGGCAAGAAACTTTTTTACTTGTTGCGACTACACAACTTCTACACCGAATGCCTAATATTGCTTTCTGGTCTGCCCTCGTCTGTCCTTGTCCTTTGGCTCCTGTCCTTTTCTTTGGCTCCTGTTCTACTGCACGCTGGTCAGGCTGATTTGGCGCGCATGTCTTCGCGGCTGCCTATGCCCATCTCTTGCAAGCTCTTCTCGAAAAGCTCTTCGGCCGCTCTGCGGAAACGATTGAGAATGGCGCTGTAGGGCATCCCCGGGTCGATGAATTCAGGCACGATGCCGATGGTCTCGGAGACGACACGCTTTGGTTTGCTCATGCCGGGAAGCTGTACTTTCTTGCCGTCCCGGATCACCGGCGAGAGCACCACGGCTCCGCTGATGATGTCGGCGAGCTCGGCGAATCGGAAGAGTCCGGCGCCGTCGGGACCGAATCCGCCTTTAAGCCGGGCGATGTCTATAAACTCAGGCGTTTTGGTCGCATGCCGGGTAGCATCCTCGATAGACTGTCCCGGTCTGGGCTTAGGTCGATTAGCGTCGATACGATAGAGAGGTCTTCCGTCGGTGGTGAAGAAGAAGATTGATCCTTCTTCGGGGAGAGCGCCTTCATCGTGCTTTGCGAGAATGGCTTCGATAACGGGGTGAGTCGCAATTTTCTCAAGCCGTTGATTCTGCTTAGCATCGATTGCATTTACCTTTACCTCCAGATGATCTCTGATCTGCTCGAGACGCTCGAATTCGGTCATCTCGGCAGGGATGGTCCGGGGCAGATCGAGGGTGCGGCCGGGAATTCCCTTCCACGCCGTCTCCACCGGACCCATCATGCGCTCCAGCTCTTCCACGGCGCAGATCGACGAGATTCTCGCCTGGATCTTGTCGGGCTCGAGCTTGCAATAATTCAAGACGAGATGAGCATAACGCTTGAGGGCCTTCAGTGACTTGGTGTACTGGGGCTTGTTGCGGCGCAACTCGTCTTTCGCCGTCGCCAGCCTTACCCGGGCTTCTGCCAGTTCGGCGCAAGCCAGGGGATGAAGCTTCTGTCTTTCGATGTTATTGATCAATTTTTCGGCATCCAGGCGCTCCTGCTCGAGAGCATAAGGACGCAGAGCCTCGAGGGCGTCTTCCAGGGCGTGCTCCGCCTTCAGGCGAGCCTTCGAGACTTCGCCGGCTTCCGGCGCCTGCTCGCTCTCCGCCAGGCTCTGAGCCCGACTGCGCAGCAAATGAGCGCGGAATTCGGTCTTTTGCGAGTTGGCGCCGCACAGGGAGGCGGCCATCTCGATCATCTTATTGACGTCGGGACCCTTGGCGTTCGCCCGGAACAGACTTCCGGGTGTGGGATGCAGAGAATAGTTCTCTACCTTGTCCAGGATCCTGCTGTTTGCATGGTCCGATTTGAGCCAGTGCTCGAAAAAAGGCACGCCAGAGGTAAGTTCTTTTTCGCCGGTAACTGCGGCTATCTGAACAGATGCTGCATTTGCGGTTTGAATTAACGTTTCACTTTGATATTGCGACATTTCTTGCCTTCCACGGTTCTCGCTGCCGAGTAGACCCATATTAGGGCTGGCAATCCCGATCATCTACTGGTGGTTTCCCCCCACCATTCGTAGTTTTCCCCCAGTCCCTGTCAAAAACTGCCTCCTTCAGGGATACTGGCGCAGGAGCCCGAACCCGGAAACCGGTGTAAGAAAACCTGTGTTAGGAAACCGGCAATCTGGAGCCGCCTGGTTATCGTGGAACCCGGAGCCCTGGTCCGGCGACTGCCAAAATACGTAAAGACTGGGTCGGTAACCTCTGTGGCTGCCCGGGCGTCGTGCCATAATGGTCGGGCTTTTCGCAAACATAATTAGTAGAGAGTGAGAATATGGCTCGCGTAGTTGTCGGAATGATTGGTCTTGGTACCGTTGGCAGTGGCGTTGTAAAACTCCTCGCCGACCACAAGACCATATCTCTCAAGAAAGTGGCAGTGCGGGATAAAGCCAAAGCCCGGGAGATCGTCCCGGATTGCGAGCTTACCGAAGATGCCCGGGATGTCGTCAACGATCCCGAAATCGAGGTGCTGATCGAGGTCATGGGCGGGGAGAATCCGGCTCTGGAGCTGATCAGCGCCGCCATAGACTCGGGCAAGCATATCGTCACCGCCAACAAAGAGGTCCTGGCCAAGCACGGACCGGCGCTTTTCAAGAAAGCCCGGGAAAAAGAGGTGGCAATTTTCGTCGAGGCATCGGTTGCCGGAGGCGTTCCTCTTATATCTACTATTCAGAAAGGCCTGGAGGCCAATCAGATCGCCTCGGTCTCGGGCATTCTCAACGGCACCACCAACTATATCCTCTCCTCCATGGAGCAGAAGGGCATGGACTTCGGGGACGCCCTCGCCCAGGCTCAAGCCCTGGGCTTCGCCGAAGCCGATCCGGAAGCCGACGTTGAAGGCTACGACGTCGCTTACAAGCTCTCCATCCTCACTGCTCTGGCTTTCGGCAAATTCGTCAAGCCCGGAGATATCTATAGAAAAGGAATAACCTCTATCACCAAGGTCGACCTCGACCATGCCGCCGAGTTCGGTTACAGAATAAAGCTCATCGGCTCGGCCCGGCGCACTCCTGAAGGGGGCATCTCGGTGCGGGTGGAGCCTGTTCTCGTACCGCTCTCCAATCCGCTCTCGAGCCTTTCGGGAGCAACTAACGGCATCGTGGTCCGCGGTCATGCCGTGGGCGAGCTGATGATGGTCGGTCCCGGCGCCGGGCAGCTACCCACCGCCTCGGCGGTGGTCGGGGACGTGGTCAATCTGGCCACTGCCCTCAGGCTTCAGGACTTCGCCAGCTATTTCCACAGCGATATCGGCTCGGACTGGCAGGAGGTGGAGGACGCCTCCAGTTTTGTCAGCCCCTATTATCTGCGTCTGGAGGTGGAGGACCACCCCGGAGTGATCGGCCGGATCGGCACTGTATTTGGTGAGCATCAAGTGAGCATCCTCAGTATCATCCAGCGCGGAGTCGCTTCCGAATCCGCCTCGGTGGTCATAGTCACTCACCCGGTGGTCACGGCGGACTTCGAGAAGGCTCTGGCTCAACTTGAGTCCGAGGCATTCCTCAAACGTGTGGCATCCAGGCTGGCTATTTTCGACGGTAATAACAATGAGAACTAGAGAGACCCTGGCAAGCAAAAGCCTCCTCGATTCCTATCGGGAGTTTCTCCCCCTGGAGAAAGACACCCGGGTGGTGAGCCTGGGCGAGGGTTTCACTCCTCTGGTAAGAGCCGACAATCTCGCCAGGCATCTGGGCATCGCCGGAGCCTCCCTCTATCTCAAGCTGGAAGGGCTCAATCCCACCGGCTCTTTCAAAGACCGGGGCATGACCATGGCGATCACCATGGCTGTTGCGGCCGGATCCCGGGGCGTCATCTGTGCCTCCACCGGCAATACCAGCGCCTCGGCTGCCGCCTTCGCCGCCAAAGCCGGGCTCGACTGTTTCGTGCTCCTGCCGGCCGGCAATGTCGCCCTGGGCAAGCTCGCCCAGGCGATTCTATACGGCTCGAAAGTTATTCAGATAAACGGCAATTTCGATCAGGCTCTCAAAGTCGTCCAGGAGATCGGCGAGAGCTATCCGGTCACCATCGTCAATTCGGTCAATCCCTTCAGGCTCGAAGGGCAGAAGACCGGCGCCTTCGAGGTGATCGACATGCTCGGTGATGCACCGGACCGGCTCTGCATTCCGGTGGGCAATGCCGGCAATATCACGGCATACTACCGCGGCTTCAAGCAATGGCACGAGCTGGCGAAAAGCAGCCGGGTGCCGAAGATGTGCGGCTTCCAGGCGGCAGGCTCGGCGCCCATGGTGCTCGGGCATCCGGTGGAGAACCCGGAGACTTTCGCCACTGCTATCCGCATAGGCAATCCGGCGAGCTGGAGTTTTGCCCGGGAAGCAATCGATGAAAGCGGTGGTCTGGTGGAAGCGGTCACCGACGATGAGATCCGCGAGGCTTACAAGCTGGTCGCCCGCCTGGAAGGAGTCTTCTGCGAGCCGGCAAGCGCCGCCTCCATAGCCGGTCTCACCAAGCTCGCCGCCCGGGGCGAGATCGAAGACGGGCAGAGCGTGGTCTGCGTCCTCACCGGTAACGGCTTGAAAGATCCGAACTCAGCCATGGCTTCCAGCACCATCGACCTGGAGCCCATCGAGCCGACGCTCGATGCTGTTCGCCGGGCAATGGGACTCTGAGGCATGCGAAAGCTCTCCATCCGCGTACCTGCTAGCTCCGGCAATCTCGGTCCGGGCTTCGACGCCCTGGCGCTCGCTTTCGAGCTCTATTGCCGGATCGATGTGGAAGTGGACGGCGCTGGTTCGCCTGCGAGCACTGTTTCGGGCACTGCGGGTCGTGCTGCCGATGCGGCTTCGGGTACTGCTGCGGGTCCTGCCGGTCCTTATATAAAAGTAGCCGGAAAGCATAGCGCCGGTTTGCCGGAAGATTCGAGCAATCTGGTCTTGAAGATCATCGCCGATGTTCTGGGTGAAGAAGGCGCCGACCTTCTGGCTCGAACCTCGATCAAAGTCACCAACGACATTCCTCTGGCCCGTGGGCTCGGCTCGAGCAGCGCTGCCAGTTGCGGGGCGTTTTACTGCGCGCGCTGGCTGCAAGAGCTCGACCCGGGTCGCGACGAAATCATCCAGCATGTCGCTTCCATGGAGGGTCACGCCGAGAATTCCGCCGCCAGCGTCCTGGGTGGCGTCGTGGTGGTGGCACGGCGGTCGCATGAAAATTTCGAGGCTGTTTCGACGAGCTGGCCTGCCCAGTGGGCGACGGTGGTGGTGGTGCCACCGCATGAGGTGAGCACTCCGGTGGCGCGCAAGATCCTGCCCCGCACCGTTGGTTTGAAACAAGCTGTAGCCAATATCCAGAACACGGCGCTTCTGATGACCGCTATCAATAAGGGCGATCCCGAGCTCTTGCGGATCAGTTTGAAAGACTTCATCCATGAGCCCTATAGAGAGAGCCTTGTGCCGGAGCTCACCTCCCTGCGCTCGTCTCTGCGTTGCGGCCCGGCTCTGGGCGTGGTCCTGAGCGGTGCCGGCTCGTCCGTGCTGGTGGTCTCCGAGCGCTCGGGCAAAGAAGAGCTGCTCGGCAGAATCGCCGAGTGGCAGGCGAAATACTGCCCGGGAGCCGAGATTCTCGATTTGAAAGTGGATCGTCAGGGCCTGGTGGTGGAAAGTGCCTGACCTCAAAGTGATGAAATTCGGCGGCACTTCGGTGGGGAGCACCAGCCGCATGCGTCATGTCGCCGGTATCGTGGCCGATGCCTGCAAGCACGGCAAAGTGATCGTGGTGGTTTCTGCCATGGGCGGCACCACCGACTATCTGGTGAAACTGGCGAAACAGTGCTCGCCGCATCCGGTGAAGCGCGAGCTGGATCTCTTGCTCTCCACCGGTGAGCAGGTTTCCATCGCGCTTCTTTCGATGATCCTCGCCGATCTGGGGGTGGCGGCCAAGTCTCTCACCGGGCCGCAGATCGGCATTTTCACCGAGAGCATTCACACAAATGCCCGAATCGTCGACATCAAGAAAGACGGCATCATGAGCCGCTTAGAAGATTTCGACGCGTTAGTTGTCGCCGGGTTTCAGGGCGTCAACAGTGAAGGGGACGTGACCACCCTTGGGCGGGGCGGCTCGGATACGACGGCGGTGGCGCTGGCTGCGGCAGTGGGTGCCGGATGCGATATCTATACCGATGTGGACGGAATCTATACGGCGGATCCCCGCCTCGTTCCCGACGCGGTCCTGCTCCCGCAGGTCTCTTATAACGAAGTCCTGGAGATGTCCAGACTCGGCGCCAAAGTGCTCCACCCGCGCGCAGTGGAGCTCGCCCGGCAGTACAACGTGGATTTGCGCGTCCGCAATACTTTCAAGCCCGACAACGAAGGCACTTTGATCGCAGGAGGGAATATGGAGATTTTTCGCGCCATAAGCTCGGTGGCTGTGGACAAGGATCAAGCAGCGGTGGCTATTATGGATGTGCCGGATCAACCCGGCATCGCCGGCAAGATCGCCGCGGCGCTTGCTGCCCAGAATATCGGCATAGATATGATCATGCAGTCCTTCCATCCTTCTATAGGTCACAACAGTTTGACCTTCACCGTGCATCAGGACGTCCTCGATGACACGATAGAAGTTTTGAACAAACTGAAAGCCGAGCTCAAAGCCCGGGACGTTCAAGTCGACTCCGACTGTGCCAAGGTCAGCCTGGTGGGCGCCGGTCTCATGGAGCAGCCGGACATTCCTGCCCGTCTCTTCAAATCTCTGGGCGACGGCGGGATCAATATAAAGTTGATTTCTTCAAGCGAAGTAAAAATCAGCTGTATCGTCGGCCGTAAAGAAGCCGAGAAGGCAGCCCTGATCATCCACGAAGCCTTCGAGCTAGACGCCGTCAGCTGACGCCCGGCGGACCAAGCCCAAAGTCCTGGTAGAGATCATGCGGGTCGGGCGACACGGTCATGACTTTATATGCCTGTGGGGTCATAAAAAATTCCAAAAACTTGATCTCACGGTCATATCCTTACGCTCATATGCCTGTGAGG
>JAGQHH010000287.1 GCA_020431945.1 Cyanobacteria bacterium HKST-UBA02
TGATTTCATGCCTTCCGCGGCGAGATCCAGGGCAGCCTGGAGGTCATTATTCTTGACGTTGGCCCTGATCAACCCGCTCCGGGCGCAGTCGCAGCGGGGGCTCTGCTTGAGGGCGGTCTCGAAACAGCTCTTGGCCTGGTCTACAGCGCCGGCTTCCAGATAAGCCTCACCGAAAGTGCACCATTCGAAATAAGTCGGTTTAATCTTCTTAACAATTGCATTGAGCTGGGCGATGGCGTCTTTAGGGTCCCCGCTCTTCACCAGGGCGTAAGCCAGATAGCGTCTGGCCGTAATCGAGTCCGAATCGGATCGCACGGCTCCGGCCAGGGTCTTCACCGCCGGGCTGAAGTCGCCCTGCTGCATGAGCTCGTATCCTTTCGAGAGCATCGGCGCCAGCTCTTCGCTGATAGTCTTGCCCTCCGCCAGGGAGGCGCTTGCGGTTCCGGACGCCAGGGACAGGGCGATCAGAAAAGCGGTGCTGATACGGTCCGGTTTCCAGCTTTTAGTCGAAGGCATAAGAGGACGCTCCCGGTTATTATTTGAACTGGTGAAAGCTTAAGTCAACTTTATAATATAAGCACGCAATTCGCATCTCTAACCCTGGGGCTGATAAAAAGGTGGATCAGGAAAGCAGTTTTTTCGAAAGCAAAGTCCTGCCCAAGATCTTGCGGTTGCCGGCATTCATCCTGGTGACCTGGGTCTGCCTGAGCATGTACGGTATGAGCGCCACCGCCGTGAATCCGGCTTCGATAACCGAGCGGCTGGCCGCCGACGATCGTCTCGAGGTCACCCTGAAAAATAAAGTCGACTCCAGGTATTTTCTCGAGGATATCGATCGAGTCCGGGCTTTCGATAGTCTCCTGCGTCTTTATCTGCGCCGGGATCGAAAAGAAGAAGCGAGCAAGCTTGCCACCAGGCTCAAAGAAATACTGGACGGAAGCGCCGATCTAGATGCGGAGGAAAAGCTTCCATTCTATGAGGACGTGGCCACGGCAATGAGGGTCACCGGAAGATTCGATCAGTCCTCCACTCTCTACGGCGAGCTCCTGGGCAAGCCCGAGACCGAAGCGACGGTCCTCAATAATCTCGGTGTGCACAACTATTTCTGGAGCCAGGTGACCCGGGCATTCAAAGGCAAGGACATGCGCTTTCGTCTGGCTCGACTGGAGCATGCCCGGGGACAGCTCAAAGAATCCGCCGATCTGGCTGCCCGGGAGAGTCGGCCGGAACTCGCTTCCACCGCCAGGCACAATCTCGATCTGGTGGAGGAGGACAGCGAATTCGGCTCGATCAGGCTGGCTTCTTTCGAGAAAGCCGAGCAATCGCAGGGGAGATGAACCTGTCCAGATCGACGGGGTAGACGAATACTATATAGATGGCAATCATCAGCCATTCGAACTGCGGAATATTCATGGTCCAGTCGATTACCAGGTGCATGATGATGCCCAGGGCAAGCACGTAATAGCGTAGCTGTCTTATCCATATCAAGCTGAAGAGTATGCACTCTATGAAAAGAGTACCCCAGGTGACCAGGCGGCTGATCTCGAAAGACTCCGGCGACAGGGGAAGGGGAAATTTGGCCAGGGGCTCGATGCGGGAAGCCAGATAGACCGCCGAGCCCAGCACCCAGACCCAGCCCGGAGACTTGGCGAAAAAGGCGTCATAATAGACTGCGCAGATTTGCAACTGCAGGCAGCGCATTCCCCAGGCGCTGACGAGTTCGCAATAGTCTGCTTGCAAAGAGCGCTTTCTGAGCCAGTGATCGACCGACCAGGCGCCGCCGGCCGGAGCGAACATCATGAAGAAAGCAGTGGAGCGCATGAGAGTATCGCCGCTGTTGAGCAAAAATGGATCGCGGTGATAGAGAGAGACGAGAAAGAGATAGATGACGATGCTTGCTATGCGGGTCTGAAAGCCGATTGTGAGGAGCGCCGACGCCACTACATAGGCGCCGAAGACTGTCAGTATCCAGGTGTCGTTCCCGGGCTGGAAATTGAAGATATTGAGGACTACATTTTTCTCGAGACCCATGGCGACGGACTGATAAGAGATGATCCCATCTCTTCCGAGCCAGGTGAGCAGGTCCGGATACATAAAAAGAGCATTCTGAAGTAAT
This sequence comes from Cyanobacteria bacterium HKST-UBA02, assembly GCA_020431945.1. The sequence continues at coordinate 2,117 of JAGQHH010000287.1, forward strand.
AAGATCCCGAAAATCATTCGGAAGGCTGCCACCGGATATGGTGACACCGGCGCGAACAGGAAACGATCGATACCGCCCTTGATCGCATCGAGGCTCATGGCAGATCCCCTTCTTTCACTTCATAGACGGTCAGGACCTGGAGGTCGAAATTGGGTGGCTGCAAGACATTGCCGTATTGATTGCGGGTGGCGTCCGGATCCGCGCTGCGGCGGGCGTCCTCGATATTGGGATCGTCTTTCTTCGTCTTCTCGGTATTGGCGAGGTTGCGGGCGTGCTCTTGCAAAATTCCGGACATCGAGAGAGTCGGGATGTCCGAGACGAAACTCAAGAGAGTGACCAGGACCGGGCGGTTGTCTTTGTAGACGTCGCTCTGTCTTGCTGCCCAGAGAGCGACATCATTATATAGATAGGGAAAGCGGCGGGAGGCGATATTGTCATTGAGGAATTTGCGCCAGCGCTCTTTGCGGAGCTTCTCCAGCAAAGAGAGACGGTCCATGCGGGGGAAGTCGAATATCCTGGTGCTGCCGTCCTGGTAGGTGACCTGGGCGATGACATTGAGATTGGTGCGCCGGGGAGTGGGGGCGAAAACGTTATAACGCTGCTCGAGACCGAAAAAGAGGAAATAGCCTTTGAAAGGCTTGAGCAGCTCATCCGCCAGGATGTTGTCCATCTGGAAGCACAGATAAATCAAGCCGAAATTGCCGAAGACGAATAGAGTTATCAGAGGCTTGCGGCAGACCCGCCAGAGATCTTTCCAGAGAACGATATCGAGCAGCTTCTCCGAGGATCGATCCCTTTCATTTGCCTCTTCCAAAACGGCGTCCCCGCTAACGGGAGCTCTTCTTGGCGGGTTTGGGCGCTTCTTTGGGCTTGGGCTTTTCGCCGGTTATCTCGGCCAGTTTCTCGCGGATCTTCTCAGCAGCCTCTTTCTTGTCCTGCTTGTCGTAGCAGTCCGCCAGGTGCTCGTAGAGCAGCTTCATCCAGAGGGGCGAGATCTCGGCTTTGGGAGCGGCGGAGGCATCCTGAATGGCTTTCCGATAGTGCTCCACGGCTTTGTCGTACATACCGCGCCGGTCGTAGCTCAGGGCCAGGTAGGAATGAGCGTTCACGAACCAGGGTGCCAGGGGTCTTTTGTCAAGGGGCTGGTTGTAGAAGATTTTGAGAGCGATCTCGCCATATTTGATCGCCTCGAAGTCTTTGCCCTGATTATGCAGACAGTTGTTGAGCCGGACCAGATACTTGCCGAGCTGCACGGTGCCGCGGCCGGCTTCTTTGGCCTGTTCCATCTTGCTCATCAAGACCTTCTCGGCCATGTTGTATTTGAGCTCATCTTTATAAGTCTTGGCTTTCTCGAAGGCATCCTCGGGAAACTCGACTTTCAGATTGGGCTCACCCTCGGTGAAGCTTTTCTCGAAAGCAGTGGCTTCGTCTACCGGCTCTGCTTTCTTCTGGACGCAGCCGCACACCGAGAAGCAGATGGCGGTGATTATTGCCAGGCTCGCAAAGATCCTCGGGGCACGCAGGCTGAAAGGTCCGAATTCGGTCATGATAAAACTGTCTTCCTCGACCATCTTTAGTAAGTAGGGTTTCTATAGTAAACCATAACGGTGTTATCAGTATCACTTGGGTTCCAGCATTTTGTTAAGACGAAAGAGCTCCCCTTTCAACAAGTCGGCTTCACGCCTGGTGGGAGTCATTCGGGACAGTGCATCCCGGAGCTCCGAGATTACTTTTCTTTTGTTGAAGGAGCGCGCAAAACCGCAATTCTCCAGGAGCAGATCGAGCTGCTCCATGAGCTCGGCAGTTTCCCCGGCACTGGGCAATTCGGGGGCGGCTTCAGTTGGCTGGAGCGGATACTTCCCGGTGGCCACGGCCAGGGCATAGGCAACTACTCCTGCTGCCTGGGAGACATTCAGAGAGGCGAATTCCGGCGCCGACTCGATACGCACTTTGCGGTCACAGAGAGCCATCTCGTCGTCCCGGAGCCCGTTTCGCTCGTGACCGAATACGAAGGCGATTTTGTTCGAGCCGGATAGACGTACAGCCTCGGGTGCCAGGTCCCAGAGATTGTCCAGGGTGCGGCTCCGTTTTCTTCCGGAAGAGGTGGCTATAGCAAGCTGGATATCTTCGATGGCGGACTCCAGGCTGTCGAAAACCCGGGCTCTTTTCAAAACATCGAAGGCGCCCACTGCCATCATCCTGGCCTGGGAGTCTTTGTAGTTGTAAGGCGGCTCTACGAGCCTGAGATCGCTCAAGCCGAAGTTCTTCATGACCCGGCAGGTCGAGCCGATATTGCCTAGAAACTCCGGGCGTACAAGAATAAAAGAGATGTTCTCAGTCATTTTATCTCAGTCATTTTATTGAAACCGGGGGCATCGCCGGCAGTACCGAGATCTTGCCGCTGCCATTATCGGCAAGAACAAACCAGTCTGCATCCATCGAGTCAGAGGCGAGACTGCGAGCTATCTCTATCGGTCCCGAAAAAACGAGAGGGGAATGTGCTGCGGCAGTGAATTTCTCGACTAGCTTGATGCCTGCCAGGGCAGCCATGACCCGCATAGTCAGTGGTTCGATTGGTGCCACAACGGTGTCGCATCCGAGTGCCAGGGCGGCCAGCACTGTCCTTGATGCGCCAAAGTTGCTGGCCACCAGCGCCGGTCGCTGCCGGGCACCGATTGTGATGGCAGTGCTCTCAATCTCGAACCTGGAGAGCTTGAGAAGCGATCGCATAATCGCTCTTCGAGAGCGGCTCCACAACAGAATAAGAACGGCGGTGTTGGCGGCAAACTCCAGGCAGAGCGAGCGCAAGACAGTACCTGCCGGCAGTACCGTCACGGACTGGGAGATATCGAGGCACGACTGGTAGGTAGCCATGACGGCAACGGCAAGGGCGCTCCCGGTGAGAAGGTTCATTGTCTGACTCGTCGAGCTTAGCGAGCCCATGAGAATAAGTCCCGCAAAGAAAGAGGCCAGGCAGGCCAGCCCTATCGAAATGTTCGTGAAAGGGCAGAGAGCGGTGAGGGCGAGGAGCAGCAATAGAGAGAAGAGAAGCTGCTCGCGAACTGCTACAAGACGGGCTGACCATGATGCGTTCAGACCGGTGATCCCGGCCAGTATCGCTGCCACCAGAAGAAATGAGGAAGCTCTCAGGAAGTGGACCGAAAGCGATCCCGGCTCGAGGAGGCAGAGCGCCGGCGGCACGGCTAGAAACGATGCTGATAGAGCCAGGCAGGTGGCGTTCCCGAAGCCAGCCTCGGCGATGTCAGCTCCAGCACCTTCCCGGGAACTGACAAGAAGCAGGAATGTGATGACCGCTATGAGAATTTGCATGACCGCAAGAAATGGAATCGTACCCGCCGGTGGTACGGAGAGCGTGCCGGCGGTGAAGAGATTGAGGACCAGGGCGGCGATGAGGAGGCTGAGAGCGATGAGCGTGCTATTCGTCTTGCTCTTCCGGGTACGGCTGGCTATATAGACGGCAAACAGGGCATCGCACACCACTAGCAGTGCTACGCCATTGCCGAGCTCGGCGGCCGTCACCGTGTCTTCAGCAAGAAGAGCCGGCAGGATGAAGAGAAGAGAGCAGCGGATGAGAGTCACCAGGAAGGCGATTAGATGGCTCGCCGGTGAGCCGGCGGTGAGCACGGCAGAGAGCAGGGCGGCGGCCAGAATTGCCACCGCCGGCAGAGTCCCGTTCAGCGTCTCGGCCTGAGTGGGCGCATTGATCACTGTTACCGAGAGAAGCGCTGACAGCGCGGCGCCATCGATGATGAGCGAAAGCAACAAGAGCATCGGCAAGAGCGCTATCAGGAATTTGTTCGGATTGAGACTGTCGATTCGGCCGGTCATTTCGCTCTTGGTAAAGATCAAGACTATTGTCCTTTCTCGGCGCTTCAGTCACAAATAAAGCCGGTATTATGCAGGCTGTCGCGAGCTGTTCGGGGCTATCCGGGGCGGTCTCCGGGTCTTCTGCCTTGAAGGCATAAGAAAATTTAACAGGCGCGCGAGCATAGATGTTATATAGATAGCTCATGAAAAGTGGTTATCTGCTCAGGCTATTGCTCTGTCTGTGCGTCGCGAGTCTTTCGATGATGCCGGAGGTCTCGGCCCGGGCCAAGCACAAGGCCGTCAGGGGAAATGCTCCCTGTCTCGCCTGGATCGAGCCGGAGTCCCCCATCAGGGCGGTGATTCTCTGCGTCCACGGCCTGGGATTGCATAACGGTACCTATGAAGCTTTCGGCAAAGAGATGAAAGACAGGGGTTTTGCCATCTATGCCATCGACGTTCGGGGCTTCGGCTCCTGGATGGAAGCCAGAGGGCGAGAAAAAGTCGATTTCACCAGCTGTCTGGAGGACGTGCGATCCACTCTCAAGGTGATCCACCGTGCTCACCCGGAGAAGCCGGTTTTCATTCTCGGCGAGTCCATGGGTGGTGCCATCGCTCTGCGGGCCACAGCCCTCTATCCCGATCTGGTGGATGGTCTCATCTCCTCGGTCCCGGCCGGGGATCGCTTCAATCAGACCAGGACCAGTCTGAAAGTGGCGCTCCACCTCATCAATGATCCCGATAAGCCTTTCAATGTCGGTGAAGGTGTGGTCAAACAGGCTACTCAGAAGGAGGATCTCCGGGAAGCCTGGCTCAACGATCCGCTTGCCCGCCTCAATCTCTCCGCCCGGGAACTCTTGCAGTTCGACCGGTTCATGAAGGGTAACAAGAAGAGCGCTTCGAAAATCAAGAGCAAGCCGGTGCTTATCGTTCAGGGTTGCAAAGATAAGCTCGTCAAGCCGGAGGGTACCGTGGAGCTTTTCAACAGGCTGGCCACCAGCGATCGGAAGATTGTTTTAATCCCCGGTGCCGAGCACCTAATTTTCGAGGAAGCGCAGTTCAGTGATCGGGACATCGATACGGTGTCTGCCTGGCTGGAAAATCATATAGGGACCAATGATCATATAGGAATGAATGATGCAAACGACCCGAGCTAGAGCCCTCCTCTGTCTTCTCACCGCCTCTCTATTCTCTTCCAGTTTCTTCGTCGAGCAGGGGGCAGTCTTCGCCAGTACTGCCGACCTCAGCTCGGGGAGGGATTTCCTGCTCGAGAAAAAGTATGCCGAGGCAGCCCAGTCTCTGGAGCTCTATCTCAAAGACGATCGCAAGAGCGCCGAGGCTCAGTGTCTCATCGGCGAGGCCTACCTTGGTTTGAAAAACTACAAGCAGGCACGCAAGCACCTCCGCCAGGCCCTCCGGCTCGGGCGGGGAAGCGAGACGGCGAAGCGAGCCAATCAAGCTCTCATGAGCCTGCCTGCCGATCTGACCAGACCGAAGATGGGACCGGCCACTCGTCTTCTAGCTGCCCTTTTCGGCTTCTCGAGAGATCGCGGCGCCGGTATGGGTGCCCGACCGACCATCATCAATTTCTATGCTTCCTGGTGCGAGCCTTGCCGGCAGCTCGATCGCGAGCTCAGCGGTGTCGAGGAGCGCTACGGAGACAAGCTTTCGATCATGCGTGTGGATGTGGACGATCCCAAGAATGACAAGATCGTCGATCGCTACGAGGTCAGCCCGATTCCCACCGTCGTCTTCCTCAACACCGAGGGCGAAGTGGTTACATATAACATCGGCTATTCGGGCAAGAACTGCCTCGACAGAGGAATCGGAAAGATACTCGATTAAGTGCAATAATGTGACGGTCTCACCCCCCTTATATTGAGAACGTTATGTCTTTCGGAAAGCTTTCAGTCTCGGTCATCCTCAGTCTCGCTCTTCTGACATCCGCTCTCTTGACCTCTTCTGCCAATGCCGCTCCCAAAGCCAGGAGCGGGACCAGGGCGAACCAGGCGAAAAAGCA
>JAGQHH010000288.1 GCA_020431945.1 Cyanobacteria bacterium HKST-UBA02
TGCCTTACTTCCACCGGACCATTCTCAGGGCCGAAGCCCAGCAACAGGTAGACGACGCCGGGCTGCAGAAATCCTCGACCCTTCTTGCCGTCGCCTGCGCGCAGCCGGCAAGCGTTTTCGACCCCAAACCCTTCCCCGGTGCTCTCACCGTGAGCTTCCCTGACGGAATGCCCGACGGAACCCAGCAGCTCACCATGCCCCTGGATCTATACGGGCCGCTTCTGGCGGACCCTTCCGACTATTACCATGCCGATGCCGGCGACTATCCGGTGGATGCTTCCAGCACCGTACAGGCTGACACGAGCTGGCCCGTGGCCTCCGACGCTCAGTACCTCGCCTCGAATGCCTGTGTGATCGCGGTCTATGACTGGCTCAAGCGCGCCGGAACCAAAGCCGACGTCAACTCGGTGGTGGGCATGCACAATACTCCCTTCGACGCCCAGGGTCCGCCGGTTGCCTTCGGTCCGGGCGGCATCCTCGGCACTATTCCCGCCGGTATCGTCCATATCTACAGGATCGACAGCGACGGACTGGTTTCCTATCAAAGCAAAGACCAGGCTCCCAAGCCCTGGTATGTGGTGGGAGAGAACCAGGGATTCGTCGAATCCTTCGATGTCCTGGATGACGGTGCCATCCCCTTCACCGTCAGTCCGATCTCGCTGCCTTCGGCTTTCATGGCCTGGCCTGTGACAACCAGCAATGCTTCCCTCGAATTCACCTCTTCCTACGACATCTATGTGCGGCTCTACTCGAGACGAATGAGCACCATGACCGGCGGCAAACATGCCGGCGAGCCCATGGACAACACAGTGACGGCGAAACGCCCGGGTATCCTGAGACTCTCTCACCTGGTGCCCGGCCGGGCAGCCTTCGAGACCGTCTTCTCAGGCCGGGGCGCCCAGGGAAAGAAATGGTGGAAGAAAGGCCAGACCGGATTCAATGGCGCACCGCCCGGACTGTCCGCCCGGGAGGATTTCCCGAGCGCCGGCTCGAGCGGCAACCTGGATACCAATCCGGCTCTCTACGAGAAATATGACGATGCCGGCGGTGGTCCCCGTCTAAGCTACAAGACCAACGGCTCGGTCTCCGATATCCGCTTCCGGCGGGTTCTCAAAATCGATGACGACGTGTCGCCTCCCAACTCCGAGTTCGCTTATGTAGCGGAGCGCTGAGAGCGCGAGCTAGGAAAATGGTGCAATCAGGGCTTTGAGGATGCTGCAATAATCATCCGTCCAGAGCTCGAAACCAGGTGTCTCGGAAAGAGGCTCCCAACCCATGTCTGAGAGCTTCCCCGCCACAGGGTCTTTACTATCGCGGTAGAGCACAACCCATTCGGTGGGATAGCGTCCGAGATCCTCGCTGGCGGTCATATCGGTACGAGACAGGGACTTCAGACCGAGCTCCCGGGCCAGCCGGGCAAGGACAGGCTTGAGATCGTAATAGTTGTTCGATATCTGAAATGCCAGGAGCCCGTCCTTCTTGAGCTTGGTCAGGTACATAGCAGCCGCTTCCCTGGTGAGCAGGTGAGTGGGGATCGAATCGGAGCTGAATGCATCGAGAACGATCAGCTTGAAATAATCATATGGCGCTTTAGCGAGCTGCAGGCGACCATCTCCGGCAACTAATTTGAGATCGACACCCCGCTTTCTCGCCTGATACAGATAAGTGAAATAGAACGGATCCTCGGCAATGTCGATGACGGTATTGTCCAGCTCGTAAAAGATCGCTGTCTGGCCGCGATCGGCATAAGAAGCCAGGGTACCGCAGCCCAGACCAAGCACCGCATATGGTTCGCGCCTCGCATCGGCATTTCCTTCGCCCGCTTGCCCACCAGCATCTGCCGCGAAAGGAGGCGTTCCGTAGACAGCCCGCATCAACTCCCCCAGCGGGCCCTGGGGATGGAAATAAGCCACAGGTTGTCCCCGCCTGGCCGGGTCCAGACTCTCGATGCCGTGCAAAGTAGCTCCGTGCCAGAATTTGATTACATCGGGCCGTCTCAGGACCTCGACCTTGAGACAACCATAGAAATTTCTGTGCCTGAGGACCACATCACCGGAAAGGAGACTCAGTTGAAAGACGAAGATCAGTCCGGCAGCAGTCAGGCAGGCGCGTCTGGCCTCGAGACCGAAAGGCAGAGCGAAGCAAGCGGCGATTGGCAACACGAAAAGCAAAAACACAGCTATAGCGACATAGACTTCGGGAGCCTTGACGAGAAGGTCATTGCCTCCTGCACGCAAGAAGAAATAGAAGAACCAGCCGGCGATGACCACCAGGGCGAATATGCCCAGGGGGCGTCGAAGACCGGTGAAGCCCCGCTTACCGGCAGCACCGCCGGCGATAACCAGAAGGGAGAGAAAGAGCGCCACCGGATATTCGTACCAGTCGTTGAAAATCAAAGGCGCTATCAGAGTATTGAAAAAGCTTCCGAGCGCGCCCCCGGCACCGACTATGAGATAGAACTCGGTAAGATGCTCGGGCTCGGGTCTGTCCTGAGCCAGAAGGCTGTGACAGGCAGTACAGACGAGCAGCAGAGCGAGAAGATGAAGAGAGATGGCATCGGTCACCAGCCTGGGCGTAGCGGTGATATGAGCCTGCATCGCCTGGAAAGCGAGAAACACCAGGACGGCCGCTACCGCAAGCGGTGCAGCGATTTTAAGAATGCTCACCAGGCGCGCCCCGGGTCTGGAGAAAGCGATGATGAAGGAGAGCAGGTAGATCAGGAGCGGCACCATCCAGAAAAAAGGAACCGCGGCAAGCTCGGTGGTGACAAAAGTGGTCAAACCGAGAAACAGGGTCGAAGGCACGAAAGTAAGAGCCAGCCAGTTGAGCTGCCGTTTCAACTCCGGCTCTTCGACAGCTTTCGCTCCTGATTTGTCTTCGGACTTTTCTAAGTCCGAACCTTCTTCAGGAGCGACGGTCTCGCCGGTCTCCGGAATTTTGTCGGTTTCGGGGCTAGTTTCGACACTGGCTTTTGCACTTTTTTCTGGATCGGCATCAGCACTGGCATCGCGTTGTGCAAACGGACGCCGGCTCCAGACCAGCAAGAGAAGCAAGCCGATGAGACCGGCGAGGCTGCCGTAAAGCCATGCCACCAGAGCAGACTGATCGATCAGGCTGAAGCGAGGCTCGACGAAAAATGGATAGGCAATCAGCCCGATTATCCCTCCGGCATTGCTTGCGGCGTACAAGAAATACGGATCGGCAGAGCCGGGAGCGCCGGTGTCTGAATACCACTTCTGCAAAAGCGGTGCCGTGGTGGAGATGGCGAAAAACATGGCACCGATCATGGCGGTCAGAGTAAGGATCAAGAAAATCAACGGGTGCTCCGCCTGGGGCTCCGCGAAGGGAAGGCGCAAAGGCAGGAAAAGAAAGGGAAGGCAGCAGACAAGGCCATGCACTATGAGCTGCTTTCCAAGGCTCAGTTTGACGGTGAGGAAGTGAGAATAGAGATAGCCTGCCAGCAGGAGGACCTGGTAGTAGAGCACGCAAGCGGTCCAGACAGCAGCGGCTCCGCCCAGCCTGGGCAGAATGAGCTTGGCGACCAGCGGCTCGAGGACGAACATGAGCATCGAGGAGAGAAAGAGCGCCACAACAAAGACAGCTATCAGGCAAACTCTCATGGCACCGGATGGGGCGGTGGATCTAGCAGTATCGGCGGGTCTGGCAGTATCGGTGGAAATGCTCCTGCTCCTCGAGGGAGAACTCAACAGATTACATACCACTATGATTAAATGAGAAGAATTATCAGGAATAGAAATAGAATCATGAGCTCCTCTTTCTTGAAAGCAATCGCTCTTCTGGCCTGCCTGCTCTCTTTGCAGTGCCTGGCACCTGCCCCGGCAGCTCCCGGAGCAGGCTCGAAAGGACATGTCTTCGTAATCAAGCAACTCCAGGAGAAAACCGGTCAGCACACGATCTGTATGAGCAAAGACGGTTTCAAGCTCATCTGCGGCGAGCTCGCCCTGGTTTCCACGGCACCGGACTGGGGAGTCACCATCTTCAACCGCCGGGCTAAGAAGTGCTTCAAGACGTCTCTGGATAAGCTTGCAAACGACTGGATCGAATCCCTTCCCGGAGGAGCCATGACTCCGGCACCGAAAGGACCGGAAGACGAGAAGACCATCGCCGGGCACAAAACCGGCCATTTCCAGATCAAAGACGGAGCCAGGCCGGCAATAGACGTCTGGCTGACCCACGACATTCCCATGGATCCCAATGTCATCAAGCTCGTCCGGCACCTTTACGGCAACGACAGCATCGACGGTCTGCCGCTCCTGGCTTCCGGTCCGAACAAAAACGGCAAGACCATCGATTATCTGACCACCCAGTGGTGCCAGGAGAGGGAGTTATCAGACTCATTCTACGGAGTGCCGGCGAGCTGCAAACCGACAGACAAACTCGAGGAAGTCGAGCATCCAAAGAACCTGAGCCCGGAAAGGGTGAGACGGTTCAAGCCTTTCGCCAACAAGAAGATCAATCGACCCTGATTTCTATTTCTTCCTGGCTTCTACTTCTTCCACTCGTCCCGGAACTCGCGGTAGTCGATTCGACGGCGATTGCCCACCACCGGATCGGCTTTCCAGCTTGCTTTCGGAGAATAGCGGCTGTAATACTCGGAGCCAAGAGCCGCCCGCTTCTCGATCTCTTTGAGCTTGTATTTACGTCTTGCTGCAGGCGGAGCATTGGGATCGGGAGGCGGAGCCGCCTCCGCCATGATAATGTCCGGCTCGTCCGAATCCTTCTTCTCCTTGTCCTTTTTCGAGGGAGATTCGCTGGATACCGGAATGTCGTCGTCCTTCAAGGCAGCTTCGGCCGAATCCTTATCCGCAGGTTTCAAAAAAGTGTGGGCAAGCTGTTTGGAGCCCAGGTGCCAGGCTTCTGTCAGACTATCGAAATTGAAGATCACCAGACTGACGATTGCCACCGCCGCCAGTGACAGCCCGACAAGCTTGCCGATGGTGACTGTAGGAGACTGGCGGGGTCCGGCGGTGGCGAAATGCCCGGTAAACTGCATGGCCAGAGTGCTTTCCGTCTCGCTTTGATTCTGCCTCAGGGCTACGAGATTACGCACTGTGGTCTTCAGCTTCATCGTCTTGGCGGCACGACGACGGCGTCCTTTCGGCGCCACTTCCTCTCCGCTGATATCCCTGGGAGGTGGAGGCGGAGGCTGGGGCCTCGCCAGCTCCCGATCGGCATCCACGCCCATCGCCTGCTCGGCTTCCTGCCGCTCTTTGCGCGGCGCAACATCATCAGGAAGCTCGGCCGTCTCGAGTTCGGTCTCGGCTGCTGAAAGAACGACGGCTTCGGCTCCGGAAATTACATCGGTCCTGGCAGACTCGGAGATCCTCGGCTCTTCCAGGGTGAGATCGAGAGCTTCTGCGGAAATCCTCGGTTCTTCCAGGGTAAGATCGAGACCTTCTTCAAAAATCGCAGAAGCTTCCGCTGACTCGAAAGCTTCGCCGCCTGTCTCGGCTTCCGCTTCGGTTTCGAGCTCGGCTTCCTCTCCGGTCTCGAGTTCGCCTTCCTCTCCGGCTTCGGGAGCGCCGGTCTTTTGATACCAGTTCTCGAGCCCTTCCAGAAAGGCAGTAACGGACGGAAGTCGCCAGTCCGGATCGCGATCGAGGGCGTCTTCGATGAGCTGCCCGAATTGCTCGATCAGGGCAAAGTCCGAGCGCAAGCTACTCATCGGCACCAGACGGACACCTTCGTCGCCTTCTCCTTTGCTCCACTCCGGGCTCTTGCCGGTGACCAGAAGATACGAGATCACTCCCAGTGAAAACACATCCGAATTGAAAGTGACCTGCTCCTTGCGAATCTGCTCCGGACTGATAAACTCCCGGAGCGAGCTGCTGACACCATCTATGAAGACGCCTTCGGGCATGCCGATGGCAAAATCCAGAACCTTGATCTGAACGTCGTCTTCATCTTGAGTGAGAAGCACATTGGTCGGTCTCAAACCGCCATGAACGCAACCGCTGCGGTGCGCGTATTCGAGAGCGCCACCGATGTCCCGGAGAACTGTGTAAGTGTCCTCCTCATCCAGAGGTCCCACGGTGTTGAGCAACTCCCGGAGATTGGCGGCTCGCAGGAACTCGAGCATAACGACGAATTTGCCGTCTTCGGACTCGCATACATCGACGACCCTGGCGATATTCTCGTGGTCGAGCTTGCGGGCGCTCTCCGCTGCCTCTCGAAAGCGCTTCTGAGCAGCGGGGGTCTCATCTTTCAGGACCTTGGCGGCAATCTGCTGGCGGGTCTCATTATCGAGAGCGGAATAGACCTCGGTGATCTCACCCTCACCGAGAAAGTCGATTATCTCGAACCGCCCTGCGACGGTTTGCCCCATGAGGGAACGGCGACGATATGAAGAGCCCCCGGCTGAATAAGCCGGCCGCGCAGCCGAAGGTTCCGGAGCCGAAGGCTGAAGAGAGTCGAGAGACGCGAAGTCCGTAGAATCTTCGTCCTCCTCCATCATTTCCGGTAGCTTTGGGTCTTTATCCAATTTCTGCTGTCCACGTTCTCCAAAAGAGCTAACATCAGTTTCAAGAATAAGCTTACGTCGGTCAGATCATAAATCGAATTTCATGATTGGTCTTTTTGACGTATAGCTTCTCTATTTTATATCTTCACAATTTCTAAGATGGTCGATCTATCTATTGGCATCCATGCTATAACCTGACGAGCCATGAAAAAACAAGTTATAGCTACCCTAGCCCTGATCACCTGCGGACTCGCGCAGCCGGCATTTTGCGGCACTCTAGAGCAAGAGCAGCTGGACAGCGACTTCGAGCTGAAGAAGATTTATTTCGGTATCGACTATCCCTGGCAAATGCTCGAGCCCTGGGACGAAGCCATGATCAGGCTTTACAAATCGACCGGCAGCCAGGACCTGACCGCTTCTGAGAAAACGAAGAAAAAGGTCGCCGCCAGCACCAAGAAAAAATCAAAGAAGAAAAAGAGCACCGAAATCAGTCTCTGAGTTTCGATAAATTAGCTCCACGTTTCGCCCTGGCCCCTAGCGGGAAAGCTCACAGTGATGGGTGTGTCCTCTGCCCGGGGTCCCGATAAGCCTTGATCAAGCTTAATCAACTCAACTCAATTGTCGGCTTTCCGATCATTGCCGTGGCCACTACTCTGGCCTTCAGCCTGGCCTGCGTGTCTGCGCAGCCCTGCCGGGCGGAGCTCTCGACAGGGCAGATCAAAGCCGTCATCGATAAAGCCCGGGTGATTCCCCGGCAGGCGACTTACTCCCTCCGCAAAGACGGCGGGCACGTCCTGGTCGAGCTCAGAGGCTATCCCTCCAGCAATCCCAGGGACCGGCGCATCGATGCGATTTTGATAGCCCGCACCCTGATCAATGCCGACCCCGGTGCTATTACCGCGGTAGTAACCAGGTACCTGGATGACACCTCCGGCAACGCTTTCACCGAAGCCGTGGTCTCCAACATCGAAATAGAAGGTGCCGCAGCCGGAGCCATGAACAGCGAGGAATTGCTCAACGGCGTCATGCTCATCTCGATCGCCGCCGGGGACAGTGTCGAGACCCGCTGCTCGAAGTATGTCGATGCCGCCCTGCGAGAAACAGACCAGGGAGGGCTGAGCGAGGCAGAAGAGCTTTTTGCCCGCGCCCGAACGGTGATGCCGGATGCCGCCGCCAATTGCGAAGGATTCGGCAGGGGCATGATCAAGCTTGCCGGTGCGTACAAATATCGCGGCGACATCGAAGATGTCGACCGGATCTACGACAGCCTCATGCAATCACTCACCAGCGCCACCGCCCCCGGCACTGCCGGCATGGTCACCATGAGAGAGGTGGGAAAATTCTATCGGGATCGAAAAGACTTCAAAAGCGCCGAAGCCATCAGCGAAAAACTAATTGCTTGCCAGGTCAACAACCACTCGCCGGAATATCCGGACGACCTCCTGAACCTGGCTATCTGCCACCGCAATCTCAAAGATACGGCAAAAGCCATGACCGAGCTCGAGCAAATTCTGCAGATCCACAAAGAAGCAAAGGAACCGGATCACAAGGCTATGGCAGCGGTTCTCGAAGAGATGGGCGACTGCAGCGCCGATGCCGGAGATTCGCGAAAAGCCGTCGAGCTTTATAAAGAGGCACGAACAATCTACGACACGGCAGCCGCCTCGAAAGGCCCTTCAGGGCGTATTCCCTACGAAATCTATCACTCCGTCACCAGCCGTCTGAACGCCAAAATCAGCACCGCCTCCAGTGCCCCTCAGTAACAACAGCTCGCTCAATGACCGAGCAAGCGTGATATGTATTCGGCAGGCAGAGCATAGGTCACCGGCTCACGCTCATCCGGAGGCGACACCGAAATCCCCACCAGACGACCGGCTTCATTCAGGACCGGACCGCCGGTGAACTCCGGCGCAAGGCGAGCGCTCATCCTGACGAAATCCTTGCCGTCCTTCCCTCTTATGAAGTCAGCTATCGTTCCCTGGGTGGAAGTGCTCTCCATAGACTCCGGCGTCCCGGCAAGATAAACACGGCTGCCGGGCTTGCTCTCGCTGCTGGCGGAAAAGGGCAGAGGCGGTGCGGACAGGGTCGGGAATTTGAGCACGATAAGATCCGTCTGCCGATCGCGGACTACGATACCACCCACGATGTGCACTGCCGGGTCGGAAGCGACCCGGGCAGCCACCTGCCTCTTGCTCACTGTCGACGACATCATCGGCAAATTAGTCACCACCGTATGTGGTGCCACAACAAAACCGAGTCCACTCTCGGCGCCGCCACCGGAAGGACTCAAAATCGTTATCAGGACTGTAGAGTCCTTGAGCTTCTTCATGATCGCGATGGGCAGAGCCGGCTTCGGCTCGGCACTCGCCGTAGTAGCGGACCGGCTCGTTGCCGGATTCGCGCCGGCACGGCTCGTTGCCGGACTCGCTCCGGCGCGGCTCGTTGCCGGACTCGCTCCGGCGCGTCCAATCGCAGGACCCGGCCCGGAGCCTGGCGGTTTACCGGCTCCGGCAGATTTGACGGAGCTGGCGCTCCGCTTCTCCAGAAGCTGCACGCCCGTTGTCCTGATCAGTACGGGAATCGTCAGGGATGGCCTGGATATCGGCGGCTCACCGAAAGGCGTGGCATAACGAACACTCTCGAGCGCCGAGTTAATCGCATCTCGATCGCCATTCGACTCTACCAGCTCCGCCTTCTGCAAATCGCCATTGGCGGCAATCTGCACGCGAACCGTCGCCGACATCTGCTCCGTCACCTGATATGTGCGCCAGCTCTCATCAATACGCTTCACCACATGTTTGATATAGTCAGACAGAGACTGGTCCGCCCTGGCAGCCCCGCCAGGCGAAAGACCCAGCTTCACCCCCGAGGGTGCCGAAAGCAATCCAGAAGCCATCCACAAGGACGCCGCCACCACAACCGCTCTCACTGCCCGCGATACTCGCCAACTTTTTGAAGTCATCGAACGATTCTAATACAGTTCCTGCGGTTTTCAACTTTCGACTACTCAAGGTCCCTGCCTTCTTACTTGGCTGCGCGCTTGATCTCGTCGACGAAGTGCGCAGCCAGACCGACTCCCCGGCGGGCTGCCGGCAGAGCGTACTTGCCGGCGACCTGACAGCCCTTGAGAGTCGCCCTACCGCCGACCCTCGCCCCTGTCCATGCGGAATGACCATAGAATCGTAAAACCGCCCTGGCACAGGGAAACTTCCAATTTCGAAAAGTCATATCCAGGGTAGCTCCCAGCAAAACCGGCACCGACAATCCCCAGGCAACTCCCTCGAAGAAGCTCCCGCTCTTGCCTTCCTCCGGCGGGCTGTAATAGGGATCAGGTCCAGCCGGGCGCACATCAGGCTTGAACAGCCCCCCGCCCCATTTTGCTTCCGCCGGGAAATACGGGTTCGGTCCATCCTTTCGCACATTCGAGTAATACTGCTCTGCTCCCGCCCTTTGCTCAAACCGGTAATACGGCTCGGCGCCTAATCTCCTGGACGGCGAATAAATCGAGCTTCCATCCCTCGACGAACTCAGCCGATTCGGCGCTATCCAATCCGCTACAGTCCTCACACCTGCCGCTGCCTCTGCCCCTGCCCCTGCCCCTGCCCCTGCCCATGCCCCTGCCCTCGACCACGACCCCGGCCCCGACCCCTCCCCCGAGATAGTGCCTTCAGCCCCCGGGCTCCAGGCCGACATCCGCTCCCCGGCCGGGCGCTCCGGCATTCGATCGAGCAGGCATGGATCAAGAGAAAGATCCGCTCGGCTCCCCGGAAACGGCATATCTCTCGGACACGTATTCCCACTGGCTCCATCCATGACTCGACCTCAATTCGAAGGGTCCAGCTTTATTCAAATCGAATCTTCTCGCCAGGTAACCGTTGAATTGCACAGTATTTCCTCGGTTCAACCCCATCGTCTGTCAACTGATGCAGTCGGAAATTAACCCGAGAAATCCGTGTGGTCTGCTCAATCCGTGTGTATATAGCAATAAGCAGCTCCCGGGAGAGCGACTAGCCAGGAGACACAAAAATGGGCAAATTCGGCGCGGGCGGTTCGGATCAAGTCAATGAGCATGGGCATGGCAATGAAGCCGGTGACCACCTTCAACATATGCAGTCGGACGCCAGTCTGACGGACCCGGCGAACTCACGACTGGCACAGGCAGAGACTTTCAAATTCGATGGACCGCAATTCATCAAGGACAACTACGGTTCCGACGAGGGTTTTCTTGCCGCGCAACCAGGCGAGCTCAGGCAGCAGCTCGGTCTTCCCGAGGGTGCCACTTCCGAACAGGTTTTTCAGACGATGGCAAAGCAAGCCACAGAGCTCTTGAAGACCGCCAGTCCCGAGTACCAGAAAGAGCTCCTCGATAGCCTTCAACTCAAACGCGGAGACGCTTCCGAAGCGAACATCCTCAATGCCATCGTGCAACGTGAAGCGCGAGAATCCGGTCTCGGCAGCAATGCATCATACGAACAACTCGAGCAAGCCATGCATGCGCGGAGCCTGGTCCTCGTCAAGAGCGGCAACCTCCCCATCGACACGGACTAGCTAATTACACGGACTCACTAATTACACGGATTAGCTAAGGACTAACTAAGGATTAGCTGTCGATGCGGGCTGGCCGATTCTGATCCGACAGCCGATCATTAAGCGACGCTAAAACCATCGCTCCGCCAGGCAAGTAGAATAAGCCTTTCACGTCATCCCGGATCCCGGGCGCAGGAAGGTCTACCTTGAATAAGCAGTTAGAAACCTGGTTGGGTGAATTCGGCAAGAATTACACCGAGCGCAACTCCTTCGAACTCGAAGAATTTGACTTGATCACCGAGAATCTTCTGGGATTGAGACAGTCCGAAATCTTCAAGAAACACTTCGAGAAGCATCTCAGCGATACTGGTGTGAAGGTCCTTGAAGTCGGCTGCAACATAGGCAACGAGCTCGCCCTCATCCATAAGATTTTTCCGGACTGGGAGCTTGTCGGACTGGAGCCGCAAGCCAATGCAATCGAGATTGGCAAAAAGCGTCACCCCTTCGTGAACTTCGTCCAGGGCTCGGCGTTCGAGATTCCTTTTCCCGACAACCACTTCGACATAGTGATGACCAACGGGGTTTTGATCCACATTCATCCCGACGATCATCCGAAAGCAATGTCTGAAGTCGTGCGCTGCTCCAAATCGCTGATCTGGTTGCACGAATACTACGCCGACAACACCGAGGAAGTCGAATATCGAGGTCGTGAAGGTCTCCTCTGGAGAACCAATTTCGCCGACATCTATAAGAGCCTCCATCCGAGTCTCACCACCATCGAAAGCGCTCTCTATGACAGGAGAGACGGCTCCGGCAACAAAGACCAGGTCGCCCTCCTCAAGAAGTAGCCGGTCTTAGCGGAATTCGCACCGGCTGCGCTTTCGTTCCAGCCGACTGCGCTTTCGTTCTAGCCGCCTTCGTTCTAGCCGCCTTCGCTCCAGCCGCCTTCGCTTTCGTTCTAGCCGGCTGCGCCTTCGCTCCAGCCGCCTTCGCTTTCGTTCTAGCCGGCTGCGCCTTCGCTCCAGCCGCCTTCGCTTTCGTTCTAAACGGCTGCGCCTTCGCTCCAGCCGCCTTCGCTTTCGTTCTAGCCGGCTGCGCCTTCGTTCCGGCCGACTGCGCTTTCAGTTCAGCTCGTCGACCGAGTCACAGACACAGGCGAGCAAGTCTGCCAGTGATGCCAGATTGGTTCTGTGCACGACATCCGCCGTCACGACGCCACCACCCGGCTGCGGCAGGTCTCGTGTGGCGCACGCACTCGCGATGATCGTGGGCTGGAAGCCCAGATCCACAGCACTTCTAGTGGTGGCATTGATGCACATATGGGTCATGAACCCGGCAACTACCAGCTCCGTGCGCCCGCTGTCACGCAAATACTTCTCGAGGTCGGTGTTCACGAAAGCGCTTGGGAGGTTCTTCTTGATCACTTTCTCGCCGCCCTCGGGCTTGACCGCATCGATAATGTCGGACATCGGACTCTCGGGGTCGAAGATTGGCGCGCCAGGCACGGTATTGTGAGCGACATGGAACACCGGCACGCCCGCAGCCCGCGCCCGCTCGAGCAATTTCTTGATCTCGACCAGAGCATCCTCGATTCCGCTGAGCGGCACGCTTCCGTCGAGATACTCCCGCTGGGCATCGACTATCACCACCGCGCTCTTCCCGAGCTCAGCCGGCTTTGCCGGCGCATGCAACAAATCGAGCAAAGTCGAAGCATCTGACATGGTTCGTTAGTCCTCCAGGTTTTCCGCCGCCATTATCCCTGATACGGGAAAAAAGACATAGGGAAAAAAATGACTCTCAGATCATTTTTTTTTTGCCTTTCTTGA
>JAGQHH010000289.1 GCA_020431945.1 Cyanobacteria bacterium HKST-UBA02
TACTAGTCCCCTGCTCCGGGGCGATATAGACAGCGCACATATCGACCATGAAGGAGAATTAGTGGCCGCCGGCTCCTCGAGCAAAGCTCGCTCCGGGCGCCGCTTCCGGGAGCGGACCGGGGTGCGCCGCCGTACCGATTGTCCCGAATGCGGGCACAGCTCCGGTTCTCTGCTCAAGTACGAAGCATGCTTCCTGTGTGTATCCTGCGGTTATACTAAATGTTGAGCCATACTTGATAGGAATCGGACCCATGTCGATACTGGTTGATCATGAAATTCGCAAAGAAGTGCGATCCGGCAGCTTGATCATCGAGCCATACGATGACGCGCTGATCCAGCCCAACTCTTACGATGTTCGCCTGGCGGACAGTTTTTCCTGGCACGACCCGGATGAGGCTGTCATCGATCCCTATCAATCCGAGACTGTTCTCCAGGGCCTCTGTCATGTGGTGAGTGACAGTATCGTCATTCAGCCCAAACAATTCGTTCTCGGTGCCACCCTCGAGAAGATGACTCTTCCCGATGACATAGTCGGGCAGCTCACCGGCAAATCCAGTCTGGCTCGTCTGGGCGTCATGGTCCATGTCACTGCCGGCTTCATCGATGCCGGGTTCAGCAATCCGCCGGCGCAGATCACTCTCGAAATCGTCAATGTCGGCAACCGGCCGGTCAGGCTTCATGCCGGGATGCCCATCGGACAGATGGTCTTTACCCGCACTGCCCGGTGCGAGCTCCCGTACAGCCTCAAGCCCTCCGCTAAATACAACGGTCAACCGGCAGCGGCGCACAGTCGTTATTACCTGAACAGCAATTCCTGATTTTTAATCTGAATCATGGGAATTCTCCCACCCCTTTCGGACATCTACGAATTTACTCCAGACCTTAACTGACTCTAAGATAAGGTACCGTCGGATGACGGCAAGCGGCCCAATTTCCCAACCGCAGGTTTTTCTGGAGGAGCAGCCCATATGTCCGGTCCCTTTGATAGTCCTTCCCAACCCGGCCAGAAGCAAGATCAGCCGTTGACTGACTGGCGGTATCATCCGGGCTCCGATATCGGAACGACCACCAGAAACATGCGAGTGGCTCAGCCCAACGATCAGGGCCAGCAGCAGCAACAGCCCGGCAAGAAGACCAGCGATCCTTTCTTTGATGGCAGCGGACCGGCGAGAGGCACACCTTTCCAGGATGGCGGCACCGGCTTCAAGCCAGGCTCCGACACAGGCAACGGTCAGGGAAATGGCCAGGGCAATGGACAGGGACAGGCCAATGGCGATCACTGGACCCCTTCGGTTCCGACTCCGGGCTGGGATAGTCCCGGACCGGCTCCTGCCGACGGTGTCTTCCCGCCCGGCAATAATGGCAATGGCTCCAGAAACAATCCTATCGCTTCGGGACAACCGAGCGAGCAGCAGCGCCAGTTATCGGCCCTGGACAAGCTGATTATCTCGGGCATGCAGAACAAGCCCAATCAAGACGATGCCTATGCAATGCTGGCAGCACCGGTAGGCGGAATGACCAGCCCGCTTACAGCAGCAGGTCTGAACAAGCTCTATGCCAGAGGTGTGGAAGGAACCACTGAAGGCAGCCGTATCAACCGGTTCTCCCGCTTCATGCAGAGCAACTATGATCCGCGCTATTTCGACACTGCCGACAGGATCATCAAGACTACGGCATTCACCGAGTCGAACACCGCTATCCAGACCATTCTCAAAAGCGATACCGAAGCCCTGGCCGACATGTCGGCAAAGATCAAGGCCGGCGAGCTGAATCTCGCTGACGATGCCGTCAAACTGCGTCTCACTCACCTGCAACAAAGGGTCGGTGTCCTGGGCCGTGACGGCTGGAACGATGCCACCCTGGCCGCTCGTCATCTCAGCGACGCAAAAACCGGCACCAGTGTGTTCGGTGAAGGCGGCAAGCTTTTCACCGCCGAAGAAATCGCCCTTCTCGAGCGCCGTCAGGGTGCGGTAGTGGAAAATGCCGCCCGTCTGGCCAAGACACCGGCTTACGAGCCTCCGGGACTGATGCGGCGGGCTATCGGCGCGACTGCCCTCACCGGTCTCTCCATAGGTGCAGGCAAACTCGATAATTTCGTTCGCGATTCCTCCGACCTGCTGGTGGACTCCAACAAGACTCTCGGACTGCAAGACGGTCTGGTTCCCATGGCTCTTGCCGCCACCGAATCGAAAGGCATGAAAGGAGTCTATGTGGCCGGAGCCCTGGTGGCCGGCAACCTGATCGATCTCGGTCTCGAGAAGACAGGTCTTCTCAAGCCTCTCGATGCTATCGTGCCGAACAACTTCCGGGAAACATCGGTGGTCGATGGTCTGGCTCTCGGTACGGCTTTCATGCTCCCGGCTCGCAGCGGTCCCAAGCGCGCTCTCATGGTAGGCGGCGCCTGGCTCGCCAGTAACCTGATCCTCGAGCCTATGCTCGGGTTCACCAAGACTCCGGATATGCGCAATCTTCTCGATGACGCCAAGGACTCCATCGCCAAGGACGACAAACGGCGCAGCCTGAGCTCCATGGAAAGCGCCTTCGAAGACTTCAAGAAAACCGCCGATGTGAGTATCGCCGGCGAAGGAGTCGTCCGCAACGAGTACAACAAGTTCAATACCCCCGAGTTCGTGCGGGCCAGAAATGCCGGCACGATCTCCCAGGAAGACGCCCTGGCGTCCTTCCGGCACTCGGCGATCCTGGCTCGGGCCATGGGTGAAGGCCGGCTGACCAAGGGAACGAAAGAGGTTAAGCCCGGTGGTAGCGAAACTACAGTAATGGGCGGCATGGATCTGGACATGGGCGGTTATGCCCTGGCGGATCTGCTGACCTCCAAGAACTTCCTCAATCTAGCAGCCCGGCAGACCGATCTGATGAACGGCAAGACCGCTCACGGAACCACCGTGGATGCCGAGAAAGAGAAAGCCGATCTGACCAAGTTCGGCACCGAAGTCGATCAGACCATCGCCCGGATCACCGGACCACACGATCTCGATACCGCCATGGACCGGCTCAAGCATCTCATCGACGGCTCTCGCGGTCTCACGGCCGGTCATCCGTTCGCCGATGATACCCTGGGTTTCGACGGTTTCAAACGCACCATGATCGATGATGTGCAGAACCGCATCGCCAGGTTCGCCGGCGACACCGGCAAGTCCGAAGGCAAACGCATGCTCGTGGCCAAGATGCTCCGTGACGAGACCCTGGCAAGGCTGGCCTGGGCCGATCTGAAGATCGGTGAGAACGGTCAGCAGCTGGACGAGCGGGCCATCACTATCATGATGGAAGGCACTCCCCAGGGACGTACCGAGATCATGGGCAATAGCGGCAAGCCCAGAGGCTATGACGGCGCCCGGGAAGCTCTCAGACTGGCTTCTTCGCTTGATCCGAACAACCCTGATGTCGTCAAGCTCAAAGCTATCTTCGATCGTGTCATCGATCATGCCACTGAGCGGTACAGAGAAAAGACAGGCAATCCCAATGCGACTATCCCGGGACTCGGCGGTCATTTCGAGTAACGGATAAGAGTCGGCTGGTTCGGTAAGGCTTCGGCGTGCTCTCGTGCTGCCGTCGCACAGGTGGCGGTCCGCGGATAGCCGTCTAACTTTACATGGTCCCGGGCGACTGTCGTTGCGCAGCTTGCCGCTCAGGCGCATGACCAGCGGAATTTGTATAGCCGGTTAAGTTTACAAACCCGGACAGCTATTTAAAATCACCTCGCTGTTTAAGCTCGTGGCTGGCGGAGCTCGCTGCTTGTCTCATTTTTCTGATTTTGCTTAAAAAGCCTTCCTTTCGTAGCCGCGCAACTTATCATTAGCTCTATCACTTTTTAGTTTTAATCAGTCTCTTCTTGGTGAGACGCCGTTAAGGCTGTATGGGCGCTGGTTTCGCCTCTGGCGCCAGACTGCTGCCCGGCTTGTTTTAGCGGCGCTCTGGTACTACATTCGATGTATCCACTCATAGACACATGCCGGGAGCAAAGTCGATCAAACACAGGCAATAATCGCATTCCCAATCAATAGATGTTCGTCGAGCTGCTTCCAGAGCTGTTCTATGGAGAGTGGTGTATTTGTAACCGCTTCGCAAGAAGCATAAATCTTTTAAAAATGAGAAAGTACAATTTCGATTTCGCCATGGAAGGCGAAAATGCAGCTCAAGCTGCTGAGTTCATGCAAGCTCTGCAAACAATGGAGATGAACGGCGCTCCCCGTCGCGGTGCAATCGTGGAAGGAGAAGTAGTGGTAAAGAACAAGGACTACTTCGTGATCCACATTCCCGGTACCAAATCCGGTGGTCTTGTAGAGGTCAAGGAAGGAGCGGATCTCCAGGTGGGAGACCAGGCGGCGTTCTGGGTGCTGGCCAACAACGGTTTTGAAGAGCCGGTGGTTCTCTCCCGGCAGAAAGCCATAGGCTGGCAGAAACTCCTGGATCTTTCCGAAAGCGATGAGATGGTGGAAGCGCGTGTGTTCTCTCTGGCAATGGGACGCCGTGACCGTCAGGTCTATGGATTGCGAATCATCTTCGATTACGGCGATCTGAAAGACCTGCGCGGATTCGTGCCCCGCAGCGAGATTCCTCGCGGTACCAATTTCGAGGACTATCTCGATTCCATCGTCAAAGTGAAGATCCTTTCCGCTGAGCCTGAGCGCGGCAAACAATTCGGAAGCATGGTGGCAAGCATCAAGTTCATCGAGGAGAAAGAGAGGCTGGAGCTGGTATCGACTCTCGAGCCCGGCGATATCGTCGAGGGTACCGTGAAGAAAGTAATCAAGCTGAAAAACGGCAATTCCCGTGGCGCCATCATCGACCTGGACAACGGTCTGGCTGCCTTCATCCATGAGACTCAGGTGAGCGGCTTCCCCCATGTCAAAATCGACAGTGTTCTCACTACCGGTCTAAAGAGAAAGTTCGCCGTATCAAGGGTGGATAGCAAGTCAGGCAAGGTTTCTCTGAGCACCAAGAGCCTCGATCGCGATGAGCTGCTTGCCCGTCTTTCTGCCGGCGCTGTCTTCAGCGGGCGAGTTGCCTCCATCGAAAGCTTCGGCTATTTCGTCGACCTCGGCGGTCTGTGCGGATTGCTGCACTGGTCGCAGCTCAAAGACGGCGAGAATATGGAGTCGTTCAAGCAGGGAGACAGTCTCGAAGTCGCAGTTCTGAGCGTCAAGGAAGACGGCTCGCGCCTGGCGCTGGGCCGCAAGACCCTTTGAGTAACCGCCGTAAGAGGGAGTCGGGGCATTGCTCCGCTCCCGACTTCCGGCAAAGTCTGAAAAGTTTTTTGTTAACCGGGACCCCGGTCCCATAAATACAAAGGAACATGGAAGTTGTAAAAATCAAAGATCTCAAAGACAGTGGTTCTTGCGAGATCTTCGTCGAAAGATTCGCCGGCAAGGTAATCGGACAGCCGGGAGCTAGCGACGTCGCCCGCCTTATCTATAAGGCAATGAACAATCCCCTCAGGGACAGGAATCGCCCCCTGGGTGTCTTCGCCCTCATCGGTCCTTCGCGCACCGGTAAGAGTCTCACTGCAAGAGCCCTGGCCAGTCTCATTCATAATGATGAAAAGGCGCTGGTGAAGCTGAATTGCGGTGACTATACCGAAAGCCATCAAGTTCTCGAGATCAAGGGCGCTCCTCCGAGCTATGCAGGCTATCAGGACCCCGACAAGATCAAGCACTTGCAGCCCCAGGATGAAGACGGCACATCGCCCCTTTCTCCCCACAATCTCGCCCGCGCCCGGAGAGGTTCTCGCAGACCGGTGAATATCGTCTTGCTCGATGAGTTCGAGAAAGGGCATCGCGAGCTCTTCAAGATCTTTATGAGCATCTTCGATGACGGTCAATTCACCTTCGGCAACGGCATCACTGCTGACTATTCGGACACAGTCTTTATCCTGAGCATGAATCTCGGCATGGACAAGTTCGAGCAGTCGCGTCAGGCTGTGGGCTTCAAGACTTCGTCCAACAGCAATGCCGGCGAGGATCTGGAGATCATCATCGCCAGGGAGATGCGCCGCTACTTCAAACCCGAATTCCGCAACCGGATCGACCGCGTGGTGGTCTTCAAGCCCCATGACCATGCCGGACTACTCAGTATCGTCCGTGCCGAGGTGATGAAGCTTCAGATGCGGATCCTCACCGGGCTCGAGGCTCCCAGATGCTTCCTGCTCACCATCGATGACACTGCCTGCGAGCACATACTTCGCCTCGGCGATGCCGGCGATGCTGCGGCAATCAAGCGTGTGATGGAGCAGACCATCGTGCCGGCTCTCGACAGCCTGCGCGGCCAGGGCGACCTGGGCTTCGGCGATCGTGTCACTATCACCGTTGGTGATGACGGCGACCTGGCTTTCAATATCGAGCCGGATGCCGCCAACCAGGAGCTCTATGATCTGCTTCCCATGGTGGTATACAAAGATGGCTGGCGCCATGCGCCTGCTCTTACGCGCCCTCTGCCGGCCAGCCATGATCGCGACCGTTACCGTTGAGGCATCGAGCCAGCGAAAGCAAGCCCTTACAGGGCTTGTTCGCTTCTGTCGAAAAATACGCAAGCATATAGTAAAGGCCGTAGCTGCTGTTAGAAAGCTATATCTGCTGTTGGAGCGAATGGAAGGACCCTGTGCGCCTGGTTTTACTGCTGGTTTTACTGCCGAGCGACAATATGACTGTCGGATCATTTTTTTGAAAAATTCTTGATCTGACAGTCATATTGCCGACCGGGAATGACTGTGGGGTCATAAATTTCGGAGAAAACTTGACCTGAGAGTCATATTGCCGGTGCTCGTCTGGCAGCTTTGCGTAGCCGGCTATCTTTACTTGCTTTCAGTCCGCTACCGGATACGGTGAAGGGCGTTTCAGCGGTCATGATAGAATTCGGCCATACTATGGAAATGATCGGTCAAATTAAGACAGCCGGGGACTTTGCCGGGAAGGGAACTTTCGTCCTTCTGGCGGGCTTCGCATGGATGGCGCTGTCCGTCCCTGCCGCCCGGGCCGAAAAGGTTGCAAGACCGGTGGCAAGTCCGGTGGCAAGGAAGGCGGAAAATAAGGTGGAGAAGGCGATTCTTCTTCCCAAGGCTAAGTCCCTGAGCGCCGCCGGTTATGCCAGTACAGCAATCGCTATTTATCGAAAAGTGATTGCAGCCTATCCGGACGACCTGGAGACCCGGAACGACCTCACCGTGTTTCTCATAAATGAGAAGCGGTACAAAGAGGCTCTCGAGCTTGCCAACCAGGTGCTCGCTATCAGTCCCAATGACCGGGTAGCTCTGAGTTGCCGGGCGACGATCTACGAAAGAACCGGAGCGCCGGAGAAAGCCCTGGCTGATCTGGAGGCTTATCGCAAACTACGAGGTCTCAATGTCGAGCACGTGATCATGACCGCAAGGCTCAGTCAGAAGCTTGGAAGGACAGACGCCGCTCGTAAGAACCTGGCTCTGGCGGAGCGATTGAAGCGCCAGTTCGAGAAGCACAAAGCGGTTCGAGAGGAGGTGGAGAAGCTTGCTCGCACCGGCAAGTCCAGGCAAGCCCTGGCCAGGCTCGATGCGCTGATGAAAGCCGATAAGAACGATCCTTATTGTTACTACTTGAAAGCAAGTATATATAACGGGCACAACCAGCCGGAAAGGGTGGTTCACTTGCTCACTCAGCTTCTCGAGCACTGCGACTACAAACCGGAGAACATCGAGGACGACCAGCTTTGCGAGGTCTATCAGGTGAGGGGGACTGCTTATGCCGAGCTGGGCCAGAATGCTCGAGCGCTTGCCGATCTGACCGAGCATCTCAGGCTCTTTCCGGGAGACAGCGGTGCTTATGTGCATCGTGCTGGAGTTCTGAACTCGCTCAAACAGCCCCAGAAGGCTTTGAAGGATCTGAAGACCGTGGAGCGGATCGGGCACCGTTATGAGCGGCGCGATGGTTATGCCATGATGTCGGCAATCTATACCCAGCTCGGTCAGATGGACAAAGCACTCTATTATCTCGGCAAGGGTTTCGATGAAGGCGATTCCACGGCTCTTCACCGCCGGGCATCGCTCTACGGCAAACGTGGAGAATGGCAGAAAGCTATCGCCGATCTAAGCAGAGCTCTCGGTGTCACACCGAAGGTGCCGGTATTGCTGGTGGATAGAGGAATTGCTTATACGAAAGTCGGTAAGCTCGATCTCGCGCTCAAGGACCTGACTGCCGCCGTCGATGTCGATCCGGGCAGGAGCAAGCGTGCTCGCCGGGAGAGGGCGCGGGTCTATGACCTCCTGGGCAAAAGAGACCTGGCTTCCAGAGATCGGGAAACAGCCGCCCGGCAGACCGGAGACAATACAACCGACTTCTGATAGAGTTGATGCCGGCACGGGGGCTTCCTGATCCTTGAAGTTGAGGCTCGTTCATAAAGGAATGATCATGGTTCTGCTACCACTGGTGGTGCAGACCGGCTTTTACGTCGCCATCAAGCATCATCTCGGAGAAGTCGAGAAAGAAGCCCGCACCCAGGCTCTTGCCAAGCGAACCCTGGCGAGAATCAATCTCCTGCTCATCGACTTTTTCGATTATTTCGAGCAATGCCTTAGCTATTGCATGGAGCAGACCGACCGGGCACGCATAAGGCTGGTCAATAAGACCATCACCTCCAAGAAAATGATCGCTGCGTTCATCGCTTTCATGGAGCGGGAAAAGCTCGACCCCGAGCAGACCGAACGGATCCGGGCCCTGTCCATGGATTTCATCGCCGAGGGGGAAAAGCTCAAAGACGAGTTCTTCGACGCTCAGAATCCGCTTGTGGTCCTGATGTTCTATAACAAGCAGACCGGTTTCCGGCGTGCTGCCAGTGCTTATTCTCAGGAGTTGATCAATTTCGCTCGCCAGACCGAAGCCAGGACCAGTCCCGACTATAACGGGGAGCAGAGCCTGAGCGCCAGGCTCGGTCCCTGGCTCGATACCGCAGTCGGCCTCAACATCGCTCTCTCCCTGATGCTGATTTCTTTCTTCATGAAAGGCACTGTCGCCGATCTGCGAGTCCTCAAGGACAATGCTCGCCGGCTCAGCGACGGCCAGACCCTGCGCGACGCCCTGAAGACCTCCGACGAGATAGGCGAGGTGGACGCCAAGTTCCATGAGATGGCCAGCACTCTCAACGAGGCGGCGGAGAAAGAGCGGGTGATGACGGCAATGATCAAATCGAGCGCCGAGCGGGTCAATGCCCTCATCGACAGCCTTCCGCAAGCCCTGGTCACGGTCAGCGAGCGCGGCATGGTGGAGGCGATCAATCCCCAGGCTGCCGAGCTTTTCGGATTTGCCAGCTCGGATCTACTGGGCAAGCCTGCCGATCGGCTGCTGCCCGGGCTCCTGGGAAAAGCCGCCGATGCCGACAGAACCGGCTCGCCCTCCGAGGCGCTTGCCGAGCTCGTCGAGCGCACTCGCCGGGCTCCTATCAGCCTGGAGCTGGAGAGCGCCGATCAGGAGATTATCCCGGCGGAGGTTTCTTTCGTGGCTTTCGAGTTTGCCGAGAGCACCAAATATGTTGCGGTGATCTCGGATATCAGCGAAAAGCGGCGTCTGGAGATGCTCAAGCGTGACTTCTATGCCATGGTGAGCCACGATATAAGGGCTCCGATCATGTCTATCAAGGCGACCATGCAGTCCATCGAGGACAATGAAGCCGGCACCCTGAGCCGGAAATCTCTCGATGCCCTGGCTTCGTCGAGAGACTCCGCCGGGAGGCTGATCGAGATGGTGAAGCGTCTGCTCGATTCGGAGAAGCTCGATCTCGGTGGTGTCAGCCTGGACTATCAAAGCATACATGTAGCCGACCTGGTGGCGGAAACAGTGGATACTCTCGTCAGCCTGGCCGAGGCGGCTTCCGTCGAGCTGACGAAAGAAGTCGAGGATGCCGAGTTGAGCTGTGACCGGGACCTGATCAGGGAAGTCCTGGACAACCTGCTCTCCAACGCCATCAAGTTTTCCCCTGCCGGCAGTAAGGTGGTGATATCGTCAGTGGTGCTCAAGGATAGTGTCGAGCTTTCGGTGTCCGACCAGGGACCAGGGATCGCTTCTTCAGATCAACAGGCTATCTTCGAGCGTTTTCATCAGATCAGGCGATCCGATCGCAAGTCCGGATTCGGTCTCGGTCTCTCGATCTGCAAGTCCATCGTCGAGCAACATGGTGGCACCATAGGTGTCGAATCGGAGCCGGGAAGAGGCAGCCGTTTCTGGCTGCGTCTTCCAAGCCGCCTGACTTGATTAATGGGAATAGAGCCGGTGAAATGCCCGACAGGGCGCGCCACGCCGTTAGCTAGACGGCTTGAACGCACCCCGGGGCAATCGCTCGGAAAAACTCTCGGTTGCAAAAATGCTATTCGGCTTCCTCGGTGAGCATGCGTGCTCTGAGATCCGGATTGTTGGTCATCAGATATCTGAAGATCTCGCCATTGACCAGGGTGTCACCGGCATAGAGCGGGCGGGTTTTGCCGCGGTCATTGATTACCGAGCCCGGCAGTTTGCCTGAGCCGCCGTGAACTTCGGCGAGTTGCTCGGTGAGTTTCCAGATTTTTTTTCGGTCTTGCGGATCGACGCTGTTCCAGCCTCTCGATACATCGATGTCGAGCAGTCTGGCTGCCACATGCGAGTATCCTTCGCCGGATTTTACCGTGGCGTCTTTCATGATTTCGGAGGGGGAGAATCTCATCCTCTGGCGGTGCTCGCCTTCGGGCTCGCTCTCACAGCCGTTGTCCGGCTTCTCCTGATTGACGTCGGTACTGTCGGTATAAGACTCGACCGGCGCGTTCTCTTGATTGGGATGCTTGTCGGCGAGCTCGTAGCTCTCGGCGGTATCTTCAGTGGTGCCGTCTTCCCTCTGGTGATAGTCGAAGCCGCCTTTTCGGGCGAGCTTGCTCAGGGGGATGCCGCCATGAGCGTTTATGTCTTTGTATTCTCCTTTCATCAGGTCTTCGACATATCTGGCATTTTCTCTGGTGTAAGGCCCACGGTCCTCTTCAGGGACATTCTGACGGTCGAAGGCATCGCACTGTTTCATGAAGTCTTTCATCTCGCGGCGGGTGATCCGGTCAGGATTACGACCCGAATTGAGGGCATTGATCAGGGGATCATCGCCTTCCATGAGCGGTGCCATGTCTTCGCGGCGTCCGGCCTGTTTGGCTTCCCGACGCACCCGGCGATCGTCTTTGTGCATGTATTGACCGAGGTCTTCTCTTTCGATCTCGTTGATGCCGCCGCCTTCGGCGCCGGGGAGATTGGCGACTTCCCTGAAGAAATCGTGTTTCTTGTGCACTTCCAGGAATTCGCTGGCGAATACTCTGCCGAAAGGATCGCTGACATTGCGGAGCTCGCTGCGGTCGACAGTGCCGTTCTTGTGAATGCTGTCGACCTGGTCGAAATTATCGTTGAGCCAGTTGACTGCCAGGGCCGGGAGGATGCGGCGGTGCTGCAGGTCGCTGGTATAGCTCTGCCAGTACTGGCTCATCTCGTCGGGAGAGAGATTGGTACTGGCGTTCTGGTAGTCATTGACCAGGGCATGATAAGCCTCGGTGGTGCCCTGGGTAGCTGCTATCTGCTCGATGCGCTCGGCTGGGGCCTGGCCGGAATTGTTGGAAGCAAAGGGGTTGGACATGGGTGTTTCCTCGATCAATATAGATTGCGATTGCGCCGTTTGCCGGTCTACACATGGATAATGACCGGCGAAACCAACACGGAAATGACACCGGAATAGAGTCGGGAATCCTTTATATAGGCGGCGCGGTCAGAAAATTGCGGGGTCGCGATAATGTCATTTTCGCGTTGGTTTGATGGGCTTCAATGAGGATGTTGAGTGCAACGCCTCTAAGCAGGCTCCAGGAGCTAGATTTGGATCCTGTCCTTTCTCCGAACTCGATAACTTTTATTCAGGGTACCGAGGTAACGCCTGTCCAGCCCTCCGCACACGAGCTGGACAGGCTGCTTCGGTGTCTTTGCTTCGCCGGCTGGGACGAGGTCCTGGCAGCGCGTAAGGAGATCATCGACTGCTTTGCCAGGGAGGTCGTGACCGACCGGGCCCTGTCCCTGCTTGCCGATGACGACCGTCATTCTTTCTTGATTTGTTTGCTCGATCCGGCTTTTCTTTCCGATTGGAACGAGCTTCCAGGCAGTGTCCTGGTCGCTTTGCTGAAGACTATCGTGCTCTCTTCCCGGGTTCGGGACGTGCAGATCGGGGCTCTGGGTGCTGCTCTTCAGGAAATACGCCGGAACGAGCTCGGTCTCGCCGACCCGGGAAGCTCTTTCAAGGCGCGTCTCTCCGCCGCCGAGACCAGTATGCTTGATTTTCTCTTTGCCATATCGTGCAAGGACACGAGGCTAAGGTCTTTGATTTTCGATTTCATCATGCTCAATATCGATGGGCATTGCGGGCACTTGCCCGTGAATCGGGCCAGACAGGCCCTGCGAATGATGGCCAGGCAAGCCGGCACCAGGGAGCTTCTCAAAGAACTGGAAAGTGACCGCGAAGACCTCAAGTGTATGGCAGTCGTGCTTCTCGGCCGGGTGAAAAACCCCAATGTCGTTCATAACCTCCTGAATATCTACGCTTCCGGCTCTGGGCGGCTCAAGGAGCTGGCTGCAGACGCCCTCAAGCACTATTCGATCTTCGATCCCGCCAGCCTCGTTTGACACGACCGGGCAGGTGCCGGCTCCGGCCAGGCAATGATAAAATCGACTGGTTGGTCTCAATCGCAGTTGATTATGCCGAAAGTTCTGGTGCTCGAGGATGATAAGCCGGTGGCCGAAATGGTCGCCGACTGGCTCCGCCGGGAGCACTTTGTCGTCGACGTCACCCATGACGGGCTGGAAGCCATGGACTTCCTGCGCGAGACTTCCTATGACCTCCTGATCCTCGATCTCTCGGTGCCCGGCAAGGATGGGATAGAGGTCTGCAATCTATACAGAAAAAACGGCGGCCACAGTCCGATATTGATGCTGACGGGCAGGGACCGGATCGATCAGAGAGTGCTGGGTCTGGATGCCGGCGCCGATGACTATCTCACCA
>JAGQHH010000024.1 GCA_020431945.1 Cyanobacteria bacterium HKST-UBA02
AATCCCGAGATTTGTTCTGGTGTGAACGCGAGAGAGAATCCCGAGATTTGTT
Organism: Cyanobacteria bacterium HKST-UBA02; assembly: GCA_020431945.1. Next base: position 53 of record JAGQHH010000024.1, read on the forward strand.
CTGGTGTGATCGAGCGAGAGAATCCCGAGATTTGTTCTGGTGTGATCGAGAGAGAGAATCCCGAGATTTGTTCTGGTGTGACCAAGAGAGAGTATCGCAAGATTTGTTCTGGAGAGATAGAGAGAGAATCCCAGGATTTGTTCGGGTTTGCTCAGAAGAGACAGCCCCGGGATTTTCTCTGGTGGACTCTAGAGAGAGCTCCCGAAATCTCTGCATACAGATTGAACCAAATCTCTTTCTTCATCGTATTAACTAGAAGAAGTCCCCGGCGAGGTCATCTACATGTCTGCCGTGTCAAAAGTACGAGCATTTATTGCTAAGCTCGACCAGGACACTATATTCACCACAAGAGATCTCCTCACCTTCGGGACGCGATCTGCTGTGGATAACGCGGTTTACGATCTGGTTAAGCTCCAGGAGATCGTCCGTATAGTGCCCGGCGTCTTCTCTCTTCCCGGCAGCCAGCGGAAGCCTACCCTCAAAGAGCTGGCGATCATCAAAGCGAAATCGTTCGGACACCGGATAATCAAGCATGCTTCGTATATTGCTTCAGAACTCGGTCTTGAGCAGTCGGAGGTTCCCGATGATGAGGTCTGGTTTGCAACAAGTGGGAGCACGAGTGAATTCAAGTTTGGCGATATCACAATCAAGTTCAAGCCAACCAGCACCCGTAAAATGAGACTCGGCGACACCTGCGCGGGGCAGGTTATTCGTGCTCTCAACTATGTCGGCTGGAAGGAGGTGACTGAGCACACCGTCGCCGTTGCCACCGCACATCTTTCGAGCCGGAATATGCGACGCATTCAGGCGCTGGCATCGATGATGCCGGCCTGGTTGAGCTCGTACTTTCTGGAGCAGGAGAGATCGAGCCTCGTCTATCACCAGGGTACTTCGCTCGTAAGAGAGGAGTCTATCCTTTATATAGTTCCGAATTGCCGGATTATGATGCGAAGCGCCGCGCCACGTGCACCGTCTGGCTCTAGCCGCAGCAGACTCGGGACTGGACCCGGACGAAGCGCTTGACGACAAATTCCGGGTCGGTGAATGTAGCATTGCCTGCCGGATTGCCGCCGGTGACGTGGAAGTCCGAGAATCCCGAGTTCTGATTGACATAGATGCCGCCAGTCAGGTTGAAGGAAACCGGAGTACCGGCTTCTGCCATCTTGAAGGCGATCTTGTTCATCAGATCGGCATCGTTGGTGTAGACGCCGCAGCTAATGGCTCCCAGTTCCCGGGCGCTTCCCGAGGCGAGCTCGAGGCTCTCTTCGGTGCCGCTCGTGGGGATGATGAAAGCGATGGGTCCGAACATCTCGCCTTTGACGACGTCCCGTTTCCCTTTCTCGATCTTGAGAATCGCCGGGCTTCCCGAGCGTGCTTTCGGGAACTCGGGATTTTCGATGGCCTTGCTTTCCAGGAGCACTTCGCCGCCGCAATCTTTAACCTTTTTCAGGCGGTCGGCGGTAGCTTCACTCTGGATGGCTCCTGCTACGGCTGGACCGACCTTCGGATGTTCCACCAGTCCCTTGATGGCGTCGACCAGGGCTTTCTCCACCTCGGCAAGAGGAATGTGCCGGTCACCATTTTTGATACCACCCTCCGGAACATAGATGTTTTGCGGGGCTGTGCACATTTGACCGCTGTAGAGGCTGATGCTGAAAGCAATATTTTTAGCCATCTCTTCGAGATCGGCGACGCTGTCGATGATGATACTGTTGACGCCGGCTTTCTCGGTGAAAACTATCTTGCCGGGAAGGCTCTCGATATAGCGTCCGAACTCGCTGCCGCCGGTGAAATCGATGATCTTGACTGCCTCGCTTTCGGCAAGCTGTTTGGTGATGAGCTTTTCGCTAGTGTCGGCGGCCATGATCACGAGGTTGGGATCGAAACCGTGCTCGGCAAGCACCTCTTGAATGATGCCGATCACGATGGCGATAGGATAGATCGCTTTAGGATGCGGTTTTACAATTACCGGGTTGCCGGTGATCAGGCTGGCATAGAGACCGGGTACGGTGTTCCAGGTGGGGAAGGTGCTGCAACCTATGGAAAGCGAAAGACCTCTGCCGACATTGGTGCCGAATTTCTCGAGCTTTAGGTTGACTTTGCCTGCGGGTTTTTCCCAGGAGATGTGCTCGGGAAAGCGGGTCAGCTCCTGGTAGCCCATGACGATTGCTTCGAGTGCCCGGTCGGCGGCGTGGGGTCCGCTAGCCTGGAAGCTCATGAGGTAAGCCTGACCGGTGGTGTGCATGGTGGCATAGGCGAGCTCGAAAAAACGATGCTTGAGCCGTTCCAGGCTCTCGACCAGAATTCCGGCTCTGGTCTTGGCGTCGGTAGAGCGCCAGTCGGTGGCGGCTTTCTCGGCAGCTTTGATGTAGTCCATCGGGTTTTTGAAAACCGGGTAGCTTATGCCCAGAGGCTCCATGGTGTAGGGGCTTTGCTCTTCGGATTTCAGCCAGTCATCGGAGCTTTGCTTCAGCCCTTCGAATTTCGAGTTGAGCTGCTTTTCGAAACAGGACTTCTGGTCCGCATCGGCGGTTTCGCCATAGACCTTGGGCGATGGCATCTCCGGATAGGGTGTGTAGTGCTCGCGGGTATGCACTGCTTTGATGGCATCATTTATGGTGCTCTCATGTTTGTCGAAAAGCTTGTGATTGGTTTTGACAGGCTCGAATAATTTCATGGCACGCTCGCTTACACTTGACTGGGGACTGACGTTCTAACTCGGAATATCGGGGACGCCTTCATCTAAGGTCCCCATTTTAGCCGGGCTTGACCGGGCAGCCCGGATCCCAAACATTTTCTTTAGTGATAGGCTTCAGTGGTAGAGCAAACTGGCAATGCCCGGGAGCTTGAGACCGGGGTTGGCGGCGCTGTCGCCTTTTACATAACGGTCCAGGAATGAGAGCACATAGTGATTTATGAGTTTTTCTCTGCTCTTCTGCTTGTTCAGATTGGTCCAGGTGAAGTGATTGGCGCCCTGGAGCTCGACTAGATAAGCCGGGGAGGGAGTCCGGAAATAGGCGCCGTCATTGCCTTTTAGAAATGGGGCGATGCCAAGGTCCCGGGTTCCGGTCTGGTACATGATGGGGGCTCCCAGATTCGCCAGAGTCCCCTGTTTGACGAATGGGGCGGCGTAGGGCGAGAGAGCCACGACTGCCTTGACCCCGGAGAGTTTCCAGGACGGCCAGGCCCCGGCGAGAGCCATGACGGTGTAGCCGCCAAGAGAATGTCCCATGAGGACGAGCCTGGAGAAGTCGGCCCGGGATTGCCAGTGAGGATCGGACTTGACGGCGTCGATGACCTGGACCAGGTCCTGTCCACGCTGTCTGTAGGTCTGATCGGTCCAGTTCTCGGACTTCTTGAATTTCTCCTCGGGTCTGCCGAGCAATTTCCCTTTGCCCATGGCGTCTTGATGATCCGGGGCTATCACAAGATAGCCGTCTTCGGCGAGGGCTCTGGTGATGAACTCGCTCTGGCTTTTCATACCATGGAAACCATGAGAGAAGATCACCACCGGCCAGGGGGCGGGCGCTCGTTTCGGCATCCAGAACGCGACATCGCGACCGGCTATCTTTCGGGTCTCGAAATCATTCGACTGGTTGTTGCCCGAGCCGGCTCGTCGAGCCTCCCGGCGGGAGCGCATCCGGCTCAGCGGACCTGCCTGCGCTTGCCCGGCCGGTGCCTCTCCGGCCAGCGTCTCACCGGGCAGGGTCTTTTCGTCCCGTATTGAGGCGGACGGGCAGTCATGGCTGAATGACGCCCTCTGCACAGCTGCAAATGGAGGGACGATTGGAAGGAGCAGGAGGGCGATGATGATTGCATTTAACGCCGAGCTCAGCGCTGTTTTTTTCGCTGATGGATGAGAATTCGGATTTTGATTCATTGCTCTATTGACCTCAGGCTATTTGAGGCAGGCTGGCTGTTTGCTCAGGTGCGACATATCCACGCTGCAGGCACCTTCTTTCCAGGAAACGTTGATCTCGAAATAGGGGGATGCCGCCAGATGTGGTGCCAGGGATGCGAAGGGTTGCGCTCGTCTGATGGCATCGACGATCAGGTCCTCGATATCCGGGTCCTTGCTGTTGGCGGTGGGCACGACTTTGATCACTTCTCCCTTGTTATTGAGCTTCATAAAGGCCTGGACGGTGTCTTCTCTCTCGATGACGTTCATCTCCGCCAGGATTTTGTCAGATGCTTCCTTCGTATACGATTCATCGTATCGACCGGTATCAGCTATGCTACCGTCGGCTTTGAGCTCGACTACCTTTCGATCGATGACGAATCGTCTGGCGCCATCTTTCCAGCGCAAGAAACGCGGATCGGCAAAGTGCCCTTCATAGATAGCGTACTTCGTGGGCAGCAGATCGCGAGGCATGCTGAAGGATGGACCGGTTATAAGGCATGGAGCACTTTTGTGGGTCGCAATACTGGCGTTCGCATTCATGGGGGCGTCAGCCAGGTCCATGAGGGTGGCGAAGTCGCTTTCTAAGATCCCCTTGCTTGCACCCATGTAGCGAGCCTTGATGCGGAACTTTCCCTCGAAGAGCGACTTCGGACTGTTGTTGAGAATCCCGATGATTTCCTTTACCGAATAGACTTTCTCGGCAGCGGCGACCCCATTCTGGTCACCTTGCCAGATCAGAACCATCAATAATACAAAGATCGATACTGTGGATCGCTTCGCGTTCATAAGTGGCCTCCGAGCGCGGCCTTAAACATCTTGCTTCCACCCTTTTTTACCATCAGCCTGCAAAAAAGTTGTGACGCGACCGGGGGATTGACATGTGACCAAATGGTCACGTATGATGTCCAGCATGGACGATGTGTTCAGAGCCCTGGCGGATCCCACCAGGCGGAGCTTGCTCGACGAGCTTTTCAAAGAAGACGGACAGACCCTCAGCATGATCGAGGGTCGGCTCACCATGACTCGGTTCGGTGTCATGAAACATTTGAAAGTCCTCGAGGAAGCCGGTCTTGTGGTCACCCGCAAGCGGGGGCGGGAGAAACTTCACTTCCTGAACGCAGTACCGATAAGGCTCATCCACGATCGCTGGGTGAGCAAGTATGCCGAGCCCTGGGCAGCGGCTCTGACTGAGCTCAAGGAGACACTGGAGGATAGATCGATGGAAAAGGTTTTCGAGATTTATATTAAAACCACCCCGGAACGTCTCTGGGAGGCGATTACCGATACCGAGCTTCGAGCTCAATACAACTTCGGCCTTAGAGTTAAATCGGACTGGACGCCCGGGTCGCGCTTCGAGGGACGAAGCCCGGAAGGCGGACGCGGTCCGTTCCCGCCTTCTTCAGTGATTCTCGAGGGCGAGAATCTCGAAGTAGATCCGCCCAGACGTCTGGTGCAGACCTTTAATGCTTGCTGGAGCGATGAGGTGAAAGCCGCCGGCACTTCCCGGGTCACCTGGGAGATCGAGCCGGTAGGTGACTCTTGCCGGTTGCGAGTGATTCACGATCAGCTTCCTGCCGACGCCAACCCCCAACTCTTCGGCGGCTGGCCCATGATCCTTTCCGGGCTCAAGACGCTTCTCGAGACGGGCGAGCGCCTTACGACACCCGGGTCTCTGATGTATTCTCCGTAAATGACCGATCTGCAAATATCGCAAAATTGCGATCTTTTACCGGTCGAGATTCCAGCGCATAGTTCCCTGCTCTCGTCTTTCCCTGGGGCTGACTATTTGCACGTCGCCAAGAATTCTCCGGACTTCGTCATTTTCCTGTTTGGCACTCTCTAGATGCCATGTTCCGTCACCGGACCGCTTGTATGCATCTTCTTTCTCTGCGTCACTCGTCAGCCGGCCTTGCTCGTCATGCGAGGTCCTTCCCGGGATGTAAGATGAATCGCCATCCTCGGTGGTCAGGCTGGTGGGTCGGCCGGACCAGTCGTATTTGTTCTTCCCTGAGAGATCGGTGGACTTGCCATCCTTCGTCATGAATTCCGAGTAGGCATCGTTATACAGGGAGACCCTGCTTTGTGCCTCGAAGTTGTGCGGATCATTGCTGCCTTTGTCCGAATTCTGGTAGCTCTCAAAAGGATTCTGGTATTCGCCATTCATCATAGTAACGGTCCTCCGGGAGAACTTTGGAGCGGGGGAGAGTGAACACGGTCACGATATGACCGGCGTATGACATTCCTATGACAGACTGTTCCTTCTCTCGTCCAGAAGACTGAGAACACCGGGGAAACTATCTCGGATAAGCAGCGTGTCAGCCCTCCGGCGCCTGGCGGGTCTTGGACCGGACTAAGCCTTTGCGTCGATACCCATATGGGTGATTTTTGTTAGCATCAAAGTCAAGAGACGGCGGGAACCTACAATGAACGAAAGGATTCTAATACCGGTTGACGATCAGCCGTGCAGCTACGCTGCACTCGCCTCTCTTCGGGCGCGCCGGTGGATCCGCGGAACAGAGTTCCTCCTTCTCAAGGTTGTCGAAAGTTATCGGGACATTCTCGGGAGTGCGGCGGACGAGCATGTCGAGGCCCTGGAGATCGAGCAACGCGACTATGCTCATCAGATGGGCCGGTGGCTAGATGAGATGACGGAAAATTTCGGACCGAACTGGCCGGACGTAGAATCGTTGCTCGAATACGGAGTCGTCCCTGATAAGATCGCGAAAGTGGCTTTCGGTTGGCAGGCTAACCACATCATGATCGGCTCACACGACCTCGATCTTGCTACGCGCTTTGCTCTGGGCAGCACCGCAAGTAGTGTCGCCGGCGCTTCTCCCTGCTCTCTGGAGGTCATCAGATCGAGACCGTTGAAAGAGCTCCTGCAAGAAGAAGGAGAGATCACTGCCGAGGACTATCACCAGCTGGCGGTGCCTCCTAGAAGAATTCTGGTGGCTACCGATCTATCCTCCGCCTCCCGGGCGTCGATCAACTGGATCGGCTCCTGCGAGTGGGCACCTGTGACACTCTTCCGAGTCGTTACCGTGGCAGTGCCCGAGCACAAGGATCAAAGCCTCGCCGACGCTTTTTGTGGAATCAATAAAGCTCTTGTATCTGAACGCAGGCATCGAGAGCTGGTTCGTTCGGGCTTGAAAGAAGAATCCGAGCAGATAGCGCGCTTGCTTTCGGACAGTCGTGTCGAGTTCAAAGTCCTTCAAGATGATGATCCCGCCGGTGCGATCATCACAGTCGCCGACGATTGGGACGCCCAGCTCATCATCATGGGTATGCGGGGCGCCGAAACTGAAGCCGCTCCCGGTGCTGGTCCGACCGCCATGTCGGTTCTCGAGAGAGCGCACTGCTCGGTTGCATTGATCCAGAATGACTCGACTCCGCCCGCCAGTTATTCCTGGCGCCGACCAATGCTGATCACCGGGCATTGAGGGGGCGTGTTTCGTTCTGAATTGCGAGCTGGAAAATTCGCAATATTGCGAATTTTCGAAATTCGTCTGAAAAAATTCAAACCTACCTACCTTTGCGATAGTATTTGACGTGCTGGAAGCGGGTGGCGTGATTCTTGGATAGACCACTTCTGATACTGGACATAGATGAAACGCTCTTGCACGCTACGGAAGAGCCTCTCGCTCGAGATTGCGATTTCCGCGCCGGGCAGTTTTTCGTATATTTGCGCCCGGGTTCGAGAAAATTTCTAGAGTCGATTGTCGAGGCTTATGACTATGCTGTATGGTCTTCTGCAACCCGCGATTATCTAGATATCGTGGTTGAGAGATTGACCGCAGACCTGACGGAGCAGCCTTCCTTTGTCTGGGATAGATCCCGGTGCACCCGACGAGTGGATTTCCATTTGCAGGAAGAATATTTCTTGAAGAATCTGACAAAGCTTGAAAGAAGAGGAATCGACCTCAATCGAGTCTTGATACTCGAAGACGAGCCCCGTAAGGTACATCGGAATTACGGCAATGCGATCTATGTCAGACCGTATCTTGGCGCTAAGGAAGATGACGAGCTTCTGTTGCTAGACAACTATCTGACCTCAATAAAGGATGTGCCTAACTATAGAGCAATCGACAAACGGAGCTGGAGGTCCCTGTAAAGCTGACAGGGTCAGGTTCTGAATGATGCTACCAAGTATTCCCAGGGCTCCAGATCGAGGAATATGACGGTATCATCGCCGACCGATGAGGATGCTTTCGGATTGTCTTTTCTTCTTTTTAGCAAGTAATCCGCGCCGCTCATGCCGTCGGTTCTGCCTTCGATTTTGAGATTGCACTGGGCCTGGTTTCCAGAATAGTTCACCACTGCGATGATGGTGCTTTCGCTGTCGGTCCATTCGAAGGCGATGAAACAATCGTGGGTCCAGTTGCCTTCCCATGTGGGAGCGCATTCAAGGAGACGCCAGGTGCCGTTGCGGACGGCTGAAAGCGTGATGCAATGCATGAGTGCCTCGTAGAAGCTGGTCATCTCGGGATCTGCATTTTCATCGGGTCGTCTGTTGAGATGGACCGAGACATGTTTTTTGAAGCCCTCGAACTGACCTTCATGCAGAAAGCGCAGACCGGGGCATAGGAAAGTCAGGACCGCTGCTGCCCTGTGCTGATCCGGAGGAAAGGTCGAGGCGGCCCGGGGCTCGTCGTGATTCTCGAGAAAACGTGCCGAGTGTTTTTGATAGTCGAGATCAGCCCAGAAATGCTCGCGCACTGTATGGGCATTGCCCTGGCGCAGCCGGTCGTATAAGCGTTTGTCGTAGGTGTAGTCGAAGCCCTGTTGTTGCAGGTCCCATTCGCGATCCCAGTAGACCTCGGCCATGAAGACGAAGCCCGGGTGCTCGGTTTTGATAGCTTCAATCATGTCTGGCCAGAAGGGCTCCATGTCGATACCCCAGGTGTTTTTGAACACATCGGGAAGGATGAGCATGGCCATATCGCAGCGCAGCCCGTCGCACTGGCCGGCAATTCGCTCTATTTGCGAGCGCATGGCCCGGCGTAGCTCCGGCGAGCCATAGTCGAGCTGGAGCGTGTCGGGCCAGCCATCGAAATATGGATCGCGTCCGTGGGCGATAATCTTTTCGTCTACCCTGATGAAATTTTGTGGCGCCCTGGCAATCGCCTCTTCGTCGCCATGGACATAGAACTCCGGATTGGATTTAGCCCAGGGGTGGTCGATGGCGGTATGATTCGGCACCAGATCGAGCATCAGCCGCAGTCCTCTTTCTGCGAGCCTCTCACGAAGGCGCGCCAGCTCTCGAGGTTTTCCGAAGGACTCATTGAGGCTGTAGTCGGCGATGGCGAATCCGGAGCCGCATATGTCATCGTCTCTCAGATCCGGCAAATCTGTCTGGAAGCCCTGCCGCCACTGGTGGTGACTCCGGGAAATTTCTCTTCCGGCGTCGCCTGTTTGCCAGACACTCAGGAAGTAGACCCAGTCGAAGCCCCGGGCGGCAATCTTTTCTAGATACTCGTCGGGTATGTCGTCGAGTGTTGCCGGTCGTCCGAGCTTTCTTGAGAGCCCGGTGATCAGGACCCTTGTGTTTACCTGATAGAGAGACGGATTCTCTGGTGGTGCGAGCCGTGCATTGGGTTTCGCCCGTGATACCGATTTCGTGCTCTCACTGGCAGCTTTAGCCATAGGTCACACCTCCTGAATTTGCCCTCTAAACTTCTGCCATGGTGGCGACCCGGCGCAGCGGTGACGGCTTCAGCCAGGTCTCTTCGTCCATCATGCTCTGGAAGTACATGAGCTTGGCGATGAGCCCGGTCCAGCCTGTCTGGTGCGAGGCGCCCAGGCCGGCGCCATTGTCGCCGTGGAAGTATTCGTAGAACAAGGTCAGATCTCGCCAGTGCGGATCGTTCTGGAATTTCTCGGTGCCACCATAGAGCGGTCTGAATCCGTTTTCGTCTCGCAGGAAAATTCTGGTCAGGCGCTCGATCAGGTCCTGGGTGATCTCGAAAAGATTGAGCATCTTGCCGGAGCCTGTCGGGTACTCCATTTTGAAGTCCGGACCGTAGTACCAGTAATAGTTGAGCAATGAGCGAATCAAAAGGAAATTGACCGGCATCCAGATGGGTCCGCGCCAGTTGGAGTTGCCTCCGAACATTCCGGTGTCCGACTCGCCCGGGACATAGTCGACCCGGAACTCGGAGCCTTCGCATTCGAAGACGAACGGATTATCCAGATGGTATCGGGAGAGGCTGCGGATTCCGTAGGGGCTCAAGAACTCGTTCTCATCGAACATCCTGGTAAGGATGCTGCGCAGCTTTTTCTCGGTGCAGGCGGCGAGCATGCGCCGACCGTTGAATCCCGTTTCGGTGGGTCGGTGGATGTTTTCGCAGACATCCTTCTGCCTGTCCAGAAACTTCAGAGCTTTGTCGGCGAAGCCAGGGACATTTTGCCAGGTGTCCTCCTCGATCACCACCACCGATGCCAGGGGCAGAAGACCGACCATGGATCTGACCTTGAGTCGCATGGCCTGTCCATTGGGCAGTCTCAAAACATCGTAGAAGAAACCGTCTGTCTCATCCCAGAGCTCGTCTCGGTGGATGCCCGGTCTGTCCATGGCTGACGATATCCAGACCGAGTGCTCGAAAAACTTGAGGGCGAACCGCTCATATAGAGGATTGTCCTGGGCCAGCTCCAGGGCGATATTGAGCATCTGCTGGCTGAAGAATACCATCCAGGCAGTGCCGTCCGCTTGCTCCAGATGTCCGCCTGTGGGTAGGGCGTTGCTTCTGTCGAACACTCCTATGTTGTCCAGACCCAGGAAGCCTCCTTCGAAAACATTGTGCCCTCTTGGATCCTTGCGATTGACCCACCAGGTGAAGTTGACCAGCAGCTTGGAGAATGCATATTTGAGAAAGTCGCGATCGGCTGTGCCTCGCTGCTCCTTGTCGTAGAGATAGGCCCAGTAGGTCGCGAAAGCGTGGACCGGCGGATTGACGTCACCGAAGTTCCATTCATAAGCCGGTATCTGACCGTTGGGGTGCAGATACGAGCTCTTGAGCATCATCTCGAGCTGGTTCTTGGCAAAATCCGGATCCACCATATTCAGTGGCATGATATGAAATGCAAGATCCCAGGCCGCATACCAGGGGTACTCCCATTTGTCCGGCATCGAGATTATATCTTCGTTGAACATATGGAACCAGGAGCTGTTGCGGATTTGCGGACCACCGGGTCCACGAAGTGGCGAGGCGTTGTGCTCTCGCAGCCACTGGTCCACGTCATAGTGGAAGAATTGCTTGCCCCAGAGCATACCTGATAGCGCCGAGCGCATGAGATCGACCCGCTCCCGGTCTTTCAACAGCTTGTTGGGGGTAATAGTCTCGTAGAACTCGTCCGCCTCGGCAAGGCGAGCCGAGACGATCTCGTCGAAGCCTTCCATGGGGGACTTCTGCTTTTTGACCCCGAATCGGATGCGCACCTCGCGCGAGCCTCCGGCAGGCACCATCAAATCGTAGTGACCCGACATCTTGGTGCCGAAGCCTTCCGGGTTCACGGCGTTGGTGTCGCCGTTGACGACGTAATTGTTGATGCCGTCCTTTACGAAGGGGCTCGAGTTCGGCACTCCATAAAGATGGGCGCTGTTGGTATCGTTTTCGGTGAAGAGCAGGGGCACCTTGCTGTCGAAGTAGATGAAGTACTCGGAGAGCTTGTGCGCCAGGTTGGGATCCGTATGTCGGGCATGAGCCATGGAGTACTGATCGTGGCCGATGGCATTGACTACCGGCCGGGCGCTTCCGTCCATCCATGACCAGGTGTTGCGGAACCAGAAAGTCGGCAGTAGATGAAGCGGTGCGTCGTCCGGTCCGCGATTGTGCGCGGTAATTTTGATCAGGATGTCTTCGTCGGATTCTTTGGCATATTCGACGAATACGTCGAAGTACCGATTGTCGTCGAATACACCCGTATCGAGGAGCTCGTATTCCAGCGCCTGGCGCCCGCGCCCCTTGTTGCCTTCGATCAGCTGAACGTATGGAAAGGGATGCTGGGTGTACTTGTACAGGTATTTCATGTACGAGTGGGTGGGGGTGCTGTCCAGGTAGAAGTAATACTCCTTGCAGTCCTCGCCGTGGTTCCCTTCGCTATTTGTAAGCCCGAAGAGCCGCTCCTTGAGGATGGGGTCTTTGCCGTTCCAGAGCGCCAGGGCGAAACAGAGGATCTGGTGCTCGTCGCAGATGCCGCCCAGACCGTCCTCGCCCCAGCGATAAGCACGGGAGCGTGAGTGGTCGTGGGTGAAATAGTTCCAGGCATCGCCGTTGTCGCTGTAATCTTCCCGGACAGTGCCCCACTGGCGCTCGCTCAGGTACGGACCCCACTTGCGCCAGGGTGCCACATTGTCATTGGCTTCCTGTAGTCTCTGCTTCTCTGCGTTCGGCGTACTTTTCTTTGCCATGCCCACACCCTGCCCTTTTTCTGCTCGATCCGGAAAACAGACAACAGCCGCAACGCTCCGGGGGCTCGCCCGATCTGGGCGCTGCCGGGTTGCGGCTGACTAGCATGGATATGCCACGGCAGGGGGCCGGTTTGTCGGTTGCCGGGATTAACTTATAAGGGTTATTTGGTGTACATGCTCACAAGGGTCTTGAAACTGCTGACGAAGTCCAGGGGGGCGTCTGGAGGGAACATCAGCTTGGTGAGCAGATGGTCGTCGTCCTCGGCCGAATAGGGCGCCATGAGCAGGAAAACGTAGAGAGTGCCGTTGGTCTGGTAAGGCAGATACTCCTTGCCGGGGTAGTGGCCTTTGGTGGCTTTGATGTCGCCGACTATGCCGCCGAGCTTGGGGATCATTTTCTGTCTGCCACGGATCTCTTCAGTCGGTGTCGTTTTGAATTCGAAGTGCATCCCCTGATCTGTTTTCTCTATCTTCGCCTTCGGATAATACTTCTTGACCAGTTCTTCGACCTCGGTGTAGACCTCCGCGCGCGATTTGGCTATGGGTACCCTTTTCTGCTTCTCGGGCTCCGCCTGCGGATTAGCGCTTCGAGTCTTGCTCGATGGAGGGACGCTGGCAATTTTGGTTACCTTCGGCGCCGGTATCTTCTTTGCTACCGGTGGCGGTGCTGCTGGAATCGTATCTTTGCTCAGTCGCTCCATGCGAGTCGACATATGAGCATAGTCTTTGTACACGATTTTATCTTCGCTGCTGGTCTGCGGAGGAAGCTTGGCTACTGCTTCGTCGTATCTGGTCAGATATTCGCTTGCCTTCGCCTCGTCCTTGTCGACACCATCACCGGTGGCATACATCCGGGAGAGATAGAAAAGGGCTTTGGGATTGTTTGCCGTGGCGCCATCCTCGAGCCACTTTTTTGCTTCCATGAAATTCTGGCGCATGCCCAGACCGAGAAAGCAGATCTCACCGAGGCTCGCCTTCGCCAGGGGATCATTTTGCGCCGCCGCGGCTCGCAAAGTGTCCCATGCTCTGTGGTAGTCCCTGGAGACGCCTTCGCTGCCGTCCAGATACATCGAGCCGAGAATATTTCGCGCTCTTGGCGCCGTCGAGACTTTCAGCCAGTCCAGGGCTTGTTTGTTGTCTTGCTTCACGCCGTCTCCTTCCAGGTATGCGTGAGCTAGCTCATAGGAGGCATTGCCGTTGCCGAGCTTTGCTGCTTTGTAGAACCAGGAGAATGCCTTTGTCTTGTCCTCTTTGACTCCGTCGCCCTTGAGATAAGCTCTGCCGAGCTCATAGGGAGCGTTGGGGCTGCCGGATACTGCCATATTCTCGAGCATGGCTATCGCCTGTGACGCCTTTCCGGACTTCCTGAGCTTCTCGACTGCAGCAAGTTGCTGTTGCTCCTGTTTCATCGCTTCGGCTTGTTGCTGTCGGCGGACCTTGTCCCTGGCTCGAAGGGCCGAGGCGTGCTTCTGATCAGCTTCATCTTGAGCGTCTCTGGCTTCTTTCTGCTCCTTTTCGCGCTTCTCTCGCTCCTGGCGCATCCAGAGGGGCTCGTCGCCTGTTTTTTTATAGTGTTCGATCTCCATTTGCCTCATATGCTCAAAGCCTTTCTTCACCGCCTTTTCGGTCTCTTCTCTCTCGTTGCGATTACGCCATTCTCTGCCGCGATGGTAGTCCCACATTCGGCCCTTTTCGTACTCTTTGGCATCTGCGGCAGGACATTGCAGGCAAAGCAGCGTCAGGGAAGCCAGGCTGACGGTCTTGATCAATCGCTTTCGGGTCATGCATTCCCTCCAGAAGGTCTCTGGGCGCTACGCTGAAGCGTCCGCCCTCAAATGTTCGATGGCGTATTGTCGTGTTTCCAGAGGCGATTCCGAGAGAAATGTACCCGACCTGGACGGTCGTTTATCCCCCGACAGGGGGAGGGGGGTATCTTACTTCGCGTCGTGGAAGATTATGCCCAGAGTGTGCCTGCTGCCGTCGATTATCCGGCTCACGCCATGGCGCATGTTGACGCGATAATACCCGCGGCTTCCTTTCACCGGGCGCTGGTGCACAGCGAAGATTACGCCGTCACCTCGTTTCAGGGGCACGACCAGGGGCTTTGTCTGCATTCGGGGGCGTTGCTCGGTCATGATGAACTCGCCGCCGGTGAAGTCCTCGTCCGGGCTGGAGAGTAAGACCGCCAGCTGGACGGGGAAGACATGCTCGCCATAGAGGTCCTGGTGCAGACAGTTGAAATCGTCGGCTCCGTATCTGAGAAGCAAGGGAGTCGGGCGGACCTGTCCGGCTTCGTGGCAGCGCGCGAGAAAGTCGGAGTGGACCGCCGGGTAGCGAACCGGAATCTTCATGGTCTCGTTCCAGCGGTTGCCCAGCTCTACCAGCTGCGGATAGACCGTGGTGCGCAGCTCACTTACGAGATCCGGCAGGGGGTAATTGAAGTATTTGTACTCCCCGCGACCGTAGCCGTGGTTGGCCATGACGATTCGTTTGCGGAAGAGCTCGTCCCTGTCGTATAGCGCTATCAGGCTGCGAGCCTGTTCGGCTTGAAGCAAGCCCTCGATAACCGCGAAACCCTGCCGGTCCAGATCGTCGCAGACGAGCTGCCGGTCCAGCTCTTTCAGCCGGGACGTGACGGCGCTTGCAGGAGTTATTGTGTCCATGGTTCTCTCAGGCATGTCGGGGCTCTCATGAGTGAATAGTCTAATCTATAGATTGCCTGATGCATCGGTTCCAGGCACTCCGTTTCTTGCTTTCTTTGAGATTCCCGGACTGAAGCTGTCCGGTTCTGGGAACGTTGGCATAAGTTTGATGGAGTTTTTGATGTGAGCGAAGAGCTGGATACTCTGGATGTATCACCCTACGACGTGTCGGCGACGTTTCGGCGACGTTTCGGCTATTTCATGCTGACCTTGTTCCGGACCAAGTATCAGAACTGTTTGGCTTGAGCCCGTCTCATAGTCATCTCAAGGGAGAGAAGCGAGTAAACAAATCGGGCAAGGAATACGCTCCTTACAATGCTGGAGCCTGGATACTATCTTCTAATGGGAGAGTTCGCTCCCTCGATGCAAATGAGCATATCCTCTGGCTTTTAGACGAGCTTGCTCACTGTCATTCGGCTATTCATCGATTAGTTGAGCAGGGCTACCGGGCCGACATCATGTGCGGCTGGTTCGCTAATTCGGACAACACCTGTCCTTCTTTGAATGCCGAGACGATTCGGCGGCTGGCGCCGGTGCGTGTTGATTTCTGGTTCGATGTATATCTGGGCTGAGGTATCGACACCAGGCATTCGCTGTCTTGCCTCTGTAAATCTGTGGAATTGCACAGTGAAGCAATAGCATCTGGCGGATATCATGGTCTTCATTGTGCGCGATTCAGGTCCGGTAAAAGGTTCCCATTCCGGGAGCTCTGGTATTGATCTTTAATTCCCATTTTGGGAAAATGCGAGTAGGTAGTGACTATGCAGATCATTCACTGGGGGCGAGCACGCAAGTTCTTTCAAAAGCACAGGTCCGCAGAGATACCGCTGAAGCAGTGGCGGGCAGCCGTCCAGGCGGCAGACTGGCAGACCTTCCCTGATGTGCGAAAAACCTTCTCTAGTGCTGATTGGGTCGATGGACAGATTGTATTTGATATCAAAGGAAATGATTTCAGGTTGATTGCAATTGCTAGATTCAGAAGAGGACGGGTTTATGTTCGCCACGTTCTGACCCATGAAGAATACGATCGGGGCGACTGGAAAGTGAAGAGGAGGTAACGTGGCCACTTCATTTGACGATAGTAGGACATACGAGAAGCTAGTGCGGCGGTTTCCATTGCGCCCAATCCGAGACGAGAAGCACTGCCAGCGAGCTGCTCAAATTTGTGATTCGCTCACAGATAGAGGCGATTCTCTTAATTCCGCAGAAAGCGATTATCTCGAAGTGCTTTCCGACTTGATCGCCAAGTATGAATCTCGATGGGAGAAAGATTCTCTGGACTTGTCACCCCGGGAGCTCATAGTGTTCCTGATGGAGCAAAACGGTCTTGCGCAGAAGGACCTGGTTCCTGAGTTCGGATCGCCAAGTAGAGTTTCGGAATTCCTCAGTGGCGAACGCAATCTCAGTTTGAAGCAAGCAAACCGGCTCGCCTTAAAGTTTGGCCTCAGGGTCGATGCTTTGATTAACCAGGAGATGGGCTTGTGAGGAAGACCTGGGGACTTGCATGACCGAAGTCGCTCCAGTCGAAATCGAGCAGGAGAGCGTCGAGACGCAGAAGTCCGTGCGCTGCAAGAATTGCGGGCACGAGATCACGAGCCCGGCGTCCGCCATCGAGCCGCACGAGCACACGTTCCGGAATCCGGCTGGATACTCCTTTCATGTTCTCTGCTATAGCGATGCTCCGGGTGCCGCCGATGTTGGTGAAGTGACCACCGATGCGAGCTGGTTCGCGGGGTATGCCTGGAGCTTTGCAATTTGTATGGAATGCCATAACCATCTAGGGTGGTGGTATTCCGGGCGCGATCGCTTCGCCGGGCTCATAGCCACTCGCCTTGTTCGCTGACAGATTCCCGGCTTAATCTATAATCGAAATTATGGAGAATGACGAGAATAAAATCTTCAAGGCGTACATTGTCGGGTCCGCCAGGGT
The DNA here is from genome assembly GCA_020431945.1 of Cyanobacteria bacterium HKST-UBA02. The sequence continues at coordinate 16,993 of JAGQHH010000024.1, forward strand.
TCTAGCCGCCATATGGGTCATGGCGGTTCTGCTCTGGTCTCTCAGATCCGGCAGTTTTCTGTCCCTGGCGTTTATCCCGATTGGTTTGATGCTGGGACTTGGTGTCCTGATTCTTCCCCTATCGCTTTCGCTGGTCTTCTATCCCCTTTTTGCTGCCGGGCACCGCAGCTTGAGCCTGGCAGGTCTGGCGGCAGCAGCCATGTCCTTCATAGCCGGGGCAGGCACTGCGATTGTGCAGCTACCGTGAACAAGACTGACGGCGACAGCGGCAGAGCTTTCTGGATCGGGATAGGGTCCCTCTTAGCGGTTGCATTCGCTCTAGCCAGCCTGGGGCTGGGTCTGGTGATGGTCAGAGACGTTATGTCCTTTGTCGGATGGCTAATTTGCGTCGGGTTTCTGGCCGGTTTTATGTGGGTCCCTTTTTCTATGTCCATAGTGCTATATCCGGTGTTCGCCGCCGGCCATCGAAGCCTCAGTCTTGCCGGAGTGGTGGTGTCAGTGATGTGCTTCAGCGCGGGTGTAGTTACTGCGATTTTGAGCAGCGGGTCCTAGTCGGTGGCTTTGCTTTTCCCCAAGACGAGACTGGTGCCGGCGGCGCCGGCACTTACCAGGAGGACGAAGGCCAGGAGTCCCAGGGGACCGCACAGGGCGGCGGAGATGATTTGTTTTAGAGCCGCCGCCTGCAAAAGGGCTGACAGAAGATAGATGCCTGAGAAGAAGAAGATGGTCCAGCTCACATATGATGTGACCGAGACGGCTATTTTCAGTGCTTCTAAAGGTCGCGACTCTCGACTGAATAAAGTGCAGATCGATCCGACCAATAGAGGCATTAGATAGCAGGCAACGCTAAAATGCGCCCCGAGGCCTCGAAAGAGAATGACGGGCATCACGAGCATTGCTGTACCGACCATCGCAGCGAGCCAGAGTTTGCCCACGGGGCGTTTCTGCTCCGAGAAGATGCGGAGGTGTCTGCGCGAGAGCCTGATGCCGAACTCCGAAATCAGGACGAAGACAACCCCTATTATGGCGCCGATTGCAGTGACGTTAGCGGCAAATGCGGGACCTTCCGTTTGGCTTGCGACAAACCAGGTGAAAAGAGTCAGGGGCAGCAGAAGCAGGTAGGAAAAATAGCGAGCCGCGACGGTAAAACGCTCTGTTCCTTTGAAAAAGTGGGCCAGATAAGTCTGGCTTACTGAAAAAAAGAACGGAATCAGCACGGCAACGGTGGTAATCGTGTGCGCGGGCTTCCAGATTTCCTGGTTCAGATGCATGCCTGAAATTTGCAGGGTCGATAATGATATAAAGAGAGGCGAGCAGACCAGACCTAACAGCAGAATCATGAAAGCAAGGGAAATCGGAAGCGTCGTGACCCAGATTCCGGCTCGCAGCAGATTGTGCAGAAAACCCGCTTTCTTCTCGGTTACAGGGGTCTCTATGCCCAAAGATGACTGACCCGCACGCGCGAGCTCCTGTTGCTGGCTCTCCTCGACTTTTTCTGCTGCGGGAGCGCTTTTTAGCTCGACGTGGTCCTCTTTATCTTCCTGCATTGCTCACTCTTGGTCCCTTCCTATATCCCCGTTCGCTTCGCGAGCGTAACCATGAGCTGTGGGACAAATCTGAAATATTTGAGGATGTCTTGGCAACCCGGTGGGCAGCCCGTATATGATGGCTATACGAGGTTTTTAAGCGTGAGTATCCGGTGAATAATCCCAAGCCCAATATCGATCGGCTCGTCACGAATATGATCTCTCGCTGGCGCACCGAACTTACTACCAGGACCGACGACAATCCTGAAATGGTGGAGAGTGCTCTCGCGACCCTCTACAAGCTGTCGGCGGATCTCCCGCCGCCTCTGGTTCTCTGGTGCGAGAGCCCGGTTCAGCAAATCACCATACCGATGCTGATGACCAATGTCGTTCATTCGAAGATGTGGGATCAGACCCTGACGGTTCTCAGGCATGCCGGCTCCCCGGATTCTGCCGACTGGCAGACGACCTGGGACAGCGAATGGATCAGGGTCGAGAGGCTGGTAGTGGTGCCGATTCTCGAAAGGATCTGGAATAACCAGTATCCGTATTATGGTGCTGAAGTTCAGCGCCGGATTCTGAGCCGACTCAAGAGCCATATGCATACATGGCTCCTGAATGGTGGTCTGGAGGATGAGACTCAGTCTGCTTTTGGGCTCAAGCCTCAGAAAACGGGTAATGGCATCATCCCCTTCCCGTGGGAACGCCGGATGTTCAAGTTCATGGCTAAAATCGCCGCAAGGATCGAGCAGCGGACAAGCAAGCAATTCAATTTCAACGGCACCACTACAGTTGGTCTGGCTGTCGGAAACTTCGATCACAGGATCGTGACCGACCATATACCGGTTACTCGCGATCTGCTCAAGCCTGAAAGTAGTGAGTTGGAGCGTCTTGATAGACTCGAAGCCCTGAAGGCTCGGTTCGATGAAGTTGGCAGGATCAGCCAGAGACGGAATCAATTTGTCGGGCAGGTTGCCACCGGCTACACAAGACCGCTTGAGTTCCCGACCATGGACCTGGATCGGCAGTGGTACGAGATTGCCTGGGATTCTATAAAGTGGGTGAATGACGAGAGGCTGGCGAGGGAAGCCGAGGCGCGCGCACGAACCGGTGTGATCTGGGCTTCTTCGGCGGACTGGCTGCCTTTCGCCCTCACTTGCCGCCACTTCGATGGCGAGCTCCTTGCCGATCTTGACGAGGGTATAGACTGCTGGGCGTACCTGTTTCATGGTGCCGAAGGATATTCTTTCTCGTCGCAGATTGTTTTTGCATGCATGAAGCCGAAGTTTATCCAGACCGACGAGTCCGGACGCCCTCATTGCGAAGATGGACCGGCGGCTGTATGGGCTGACGGACTGTCCGTATACTCCTGGAAGGGTTTCGCCGTCGACCGGAAGATTATCGAAGAGAAAGATGACATCACGGTGGGACAGATCCTCGAAGAGAGCAATGCCGAAATCCGTCGTGTATTGCTCGATATCTATGGAAATGAGCGATTTCTCACCGAGTCCGGCGCCGAGGTGCTTCACGAGGATGAGTGCGGCATTCTCTACCGCTATGAGTTCGATCTGGATGAGCCACTGATGATGGTGCGGGTTCGCAATTCGACGCGCGAGCCCGACGGGACATACAGGTTCTATTATCTTCGTGTTCCACCGACTGTTCAGACGGCCCGTGAAGCCGTCGCATGGACCTTCGGTTTGTCTGAGGACGAGTACAAGCCGCAGAAAGAGAGCTGAGGGAGCCAGGTTTCGAGTCGCGCAGGGCTATTCGGTCAGCGCAGAGTCTGCGTTGGCAATAGTTCCGGGCTCTCATACTGGCGGTTGAGAAGGTAAGCTTGGGTCCCATCTTTCTGTGGGTATCTTTGCTAAATCTCTCTTGTTTGTCTGAGGGCTGCGAAAATTCCCGGCACATCGCTGGTTCTTTTACTCAGTATTGCTGTGATAATGATTCCTTCCACTGAGCACGCTATCCAGAGGCATGCTATCGCGGGTAGTATCATGTCACTTCTTCCGAGCCAGAAAGAAATTACACTGCCGAAGATAAGATAAGCGCAGAGTCGGGAAAAGTCCGTATGATATGCCGGAAAGCCCCCCAGTTTCGCTGAGCAGAAAGCCCAGTGGAGTACTTGCACAACGCCTCCGACAAGGACAAAGGCCCCGCATTTGAACACTGCTTGAGGGGTGCTGACGGCAAGGAAGAGGATTACGCAAAGATAGAGAGCCAGGTCTGAGATGCTGTCCAGAGTGGCACCGAAGTCAGTGCACCAGTTGAAGCGCCTGGCGATGAAGCCATCTAACATATCCGAGACTCCGGCTGCCACGAACAGGGGCAGGAATAGTTTCTGTTCGTTTCCTGCCAGGCACAGGGTGGCGATAAAGAGGGCCGCAATTAGTCGTACGCTGGTGATGATGTTGGGTATGTTTCTCATGCCGAGTAGTCTAGCGGGCCCATTGAAGGGCCCGAGGCGAGGCTCAACAGTTCAATGACTGTTTTCCAGGGGACTCGTGGAGGAAGAGGGCTGGACGAGTTTCCTGTCTATCGAGGCTGTGATGAGCTGACAGTCGCTTAGCCCTGGACTGTGATACTTTTCCTTAATCTTTGCAGCGTGGTTTGCACGATTGTGTTTCCGTCTTTGTTATCGCACTGATCAATGAAGGTCCTGTTCTTGTCGAACCTTGGATCACTGTAGGTGAAGTCGACTTTCACTTTCTTGTCTTCAACGTCCTCGATATCGATCTTCAGCTCGATGTCATTTAAGCTGGTCTCTCTTGTGGGTGCGCTGCTAGTTGTTGAGACATAGTGATACTCGTAGTAGATCTGGTATCGCATAGCCGCATGTCTCTTCTCGCTGCTTTCATCGATCTTGGACCAGAAACGCTCCATGTCCGATGCCGTAATCGGCTCTGCCAGGCACAATTCGATTTGCTTGACAGCGTCCTTTAGAGGCATCCTTGATACCATGTCTTCTTTGATTACCGGTCGGTCTTCCTTCTCAGAGCCGCCGGGACTGATTATCGACAGCGCCACGAAACCCACGGCGAGAAGCCCGGCAAGCGGAAGATAAGCCTGGAGAGCCGGCACTATGACAAAAGGTGCCACTATGATTCCCGATACAACGCTCAGTACGACGATGCGATTGACCAGGAGCTGGCGCGCCTGCGAATCGGCCTCCACCGTCTCGGGGAGGTCTGTTGACACGGGCTTCAATTCATCGGACATGTCGATGTTCTCTTATTCTTGTCCGGGGTTACTTCTCAGTAGCACTCCAACTATCTTTTACCCCGGAGGAGAGAAGTATTTACACGCTTGATGATCCGGTATCGTTCAGGGAAACTGAAAGTGCTTGTACATCCAAGCGAAATCGGGGGCATTCGAATAGCAAGCGTCGAACACATACATCTGGCGTGGAAAGTAATGCCGTCCTGCGATTCTGGAGAGGTCGCGATAAACAAGATACAGGCTATCGTGCTTTGAGCCGTGAAGATAGCAATGCTCCTCTTCGATCTGCTCCTTGTTCTTCTTTCCTCTGTCCCAACGCACAGTTAGGTCATCGCAATGGTTCATGTACAGTCTCAGGAAGAGCTTGTTCTGGTTTTCCCTAAGGCTTCTCTCAAAGCTCAACCTAGTCTGCTCTTCCCAGTCCGGCTCGAGAGCCAGGTGTCCATTCTCCTCTGTCAGAATACAGAGCGACTCCAAGATCTCTTTGCCTGGACCAGGCTCGATGTCGAAGTTGTCGACAACCAGGTTGACTTTGAAGCTATATCTCAGCAAGAAGGTAACCAGCGAACTCTCCGGCAACCAGTTCCTGTCTGTCTCGCAGAGACCTCGGATGTGCGGAATCGCAGGCTGAATTGCAGACAGTAAATCCTCTTCCAAAGTTTCGAACGACTCGATAGGAATCCAGGTTCCTGCAAGCTCTGGAACCTCTTTGTACTTGAGAGAGGTCTCGAGCAATCTAAGAATTCGAGTTTCGTCGAACTCGATGCTTGATTCATTCTTCTTTGACCGCGGCATTGGCATTCCGGATAGTTCTACTCAGATGGGAAATCGAGCGAGAGGAAAGCTAGATAGACAGTATGAAAGCAGGAGCGTGGGGAGTTCTCCCGCAAGAAGAATGATTGCGAAGAGTCGCTCACCCTTCCACCTTTCTGAAAGCAGAACGCGGGCTCCGAGGAATGCTGCTATAGCCAGGGAGAGTAAGAATAGCTCGTTAAGGACTCGACTTCCTGGATTAAAGGCGATTCCCGTGAGGTAGAGGTAGCTGCTCCAGAGTGGCATGATTGCAGCCGACACAAAAGGATTGAGAAGTGACCAGTATTTTTCCGTGATTCGGGGCGGGTCGGAAATAAGCAGGCAAGGCATGATGACTATTATGAATCCGATGATTCCGAATCCGGCGCTCATCGTGATAATAGAGATGAACATGAGGATTGCAGGTATAAGCTCGATGGATCGACAATAGCCTGTCGGAGCATTCCTGAAAATCCACCCGAGACAGCAGCACAGCAATACGAGCCATATGCTGAATAGAGTATTGCGGCTGAAAAGTCCTCGGATCAATTCTCATCCCCGCAAAGATCGGAATCAGCTTTATTCACGATATCACGGCTGTCCATCCACTCGACAGTGGATTGTAAACGGTAGTTTCTAAGCCGAGTATTTGCTAGTGAGATTTGGAGTCTTCGAAAACTACGCGGAGGCAGGAGCTACCTTCCTCGTTGCCGGTGCTAGCACTTGTCTCAGAGGTATTGTTGTCGTCGCTATCGGCTTTGGCTGTGACGGCGTCCGACTTGTCGTCTGAGTCTTTGTCTCGCTTCAGCATGCCTTTGAAGGCGGAGCCGATGTTATTGATCTTGCCGAAGCGCCACTTCGCGTAACGAGAGGAGTTGTTGCCATCGGTCACTATTTCGGGTACGAGTTTGAGTCCGGGACCCGGTCCCTGGTCGCGGCTCATATTTGCCACCAGAGAGGTCGGGAAGTGGTGCCCGATCCATTTCGTGTCCAGCTCGGTGTAGTCGATTTTCTCGAACTTGCTCCGCATCTTCGGGGCTTTGGCTCCAGCAACTGAAGTGTGGTGGTCTTGCGATACCATCTCGAGCACCGGACCAACCTCTTCACCGATTCGATAGTAGCCGCCGTAGAGGAGCTGCGTATAAGAGAGGACCTTGTCCCGCCGCGAAACATACAATCTCACTTTGGTGCCACGATTGTGGTGGTGCTTGACGTAGTGCATGAATGTCCCTGCATCTATGTCAGGCGAGACCAGGGCTATGTCGTGGGCGTGGACGCCCTTGGAGTGTTTTAGTACCGCCGTGGAGCGCGCCACGAGGCGAGTGCCCATGCTGTGGGCTACCAGGGTGATTTTGATATGCGGGTGTTTGGCAGCAAAGGCTCCCATGTCGGACATGAAAGTGTTGTAGTGCTCCTGCGACCATTCGCAGTTTCCTTCGTCGATGTGGTAGGCGCTAATCGTCCCTACCGAGGGCCAAGAGTAGATGATGGTCGGACATTCCATGTAATAAGCCAGCCCGCCGGCGTCGTACATGGCGTCTTCGAACGGGTCGGCTGCTCCATGAACGAAGATGCAGACCCGGTTGTCTCCGGAGTCCTCGATGGCTTTCTCCAGGCGAGCAAAGAATTCGGCTTTGTTCTCAGGGTCCTCACCCTTCTCGATTCGGTCCTTGCGGCAGATCTTCGGGGCTTTTTCCTCGCCCTGCTCCCATCCCAGCTTCTTGTGCGCTTCGTCGATGGCTCCGGTCTCATCCACCTGGACATAGCCGATTCCGTAGTCCATCTGGTGGAGGCATTCGATGGGGTATTTCCGGGCTGGACCGAAGGAGTCGCCGTCTTTGTCCCGGTCGGTGAGATAGAAGATCGGCACGACGATACCCGGAGCCTTTTCGCTTTTCGATTTTGCCATTGCCGGCTGGGGCGCGATTGCCCAGGCGAGCATGATGAGCATGGCGGAGAGGCAGCTCAGGCGTTTGAGAGAAATCATATCTAGCAGTCATTCCTCGAAATTGAGATTGATCGGGCGTGGTCTCAGACCGGTCAGGGGGGTGTCCTTGTCGACTATCTCGATGCTGACCTCGTCGAGCCAGAGCTTACCGACACCGATGAGGTAGGCTCCGAAAGTCAAGCTGCGCGCTTCTTCCGGAACGTCGACTACCAGGCAATACTGCGTCCAATCGGTCGAGCCAGTGATTTGCCGGTCGCTCATGTTATCAAATGTGCCATTCCACTTGCAATACCAGCCCCATTTGCCTGTGGACATCAGCTCCAGGCGTCCAATCGCTTTGGGCTCGAGTGCCGACTTGACCCAGGCGGTCATGCGAATCCGCTCGCCTTTGAATTCGTCGACTCCGCAAGTTTGCGAAAGATGTCCGCCGGCATTGCGGGCGACTTCATCGCTCTCATCGTCGCTTTTCGATTTGATGAAGGCGCAACGCTTGCCGGGGTGGCGACTCTCGAGTTCCAGCCCGATCTCGAAGTTGTCGTGCTCGCCGTCGTGGAGCCCCCACCCGGGAATCTGTCCTGCATTGGCGATTTTTGTTACCAACTCTTTTCCCATAGTAGTCGAACCTCCATTTGGGGCAGAACAGACTTGTAGCTTCCATCGTACAGTAAATTATCCGGATCTTGCGGCTGATCCGGAGGCGCCTGCAGCCCATTCCCCTGCCCACGGATGAAGGCTCCGGCGGATCGCCTTGACCTGCGGCGGTAGAATGGAGATGAGGCTGGCTGGCTGGTGAGGATGGGCTCGGGCAATGAGCAGATCGATGATGAAGCGCCGCTCTGGAGTTTTTGCTTGCGGCCTGGTTGTTCTGGCAGTGAGCACTGCCATGAGCGCTCTCTATTTTGGATTTCATACGCTGGTTATGGTCAATCAGTCGTTTCGTTTTCTAGTGGCTGGCGGGGCTTTTTACGAGTGGCCTTCAAAGGCTTCCGCCGAGGATGTGTCCAGGCTGATGTTCCAGTATGACCTTGCGAGAGTAGACTCTCCCTTTTACAACCGACGTGAGACGGAAATGCTGGAGAAACGAATCTGGGGACGTTGAGCACCAAGTTTTAGACAGCTTTGGTAGCGTCCTTGAATCTCCAGATTTTGCTGCTTACTTGCTGTATTTGTCAGACTTGTAGATATTGACCTTGCCCAAATCGTCGATGTTGATGTCGTTGGCTGATGCCGGGGTCATGTCGATGACACGACCTTTCACGTAGGGACCGCGATCGTTGATT
>JAGQHH010000290.1 GCA_020431945.1 Cyanobacteria bacterium HKST-UBA02
CAAGGAGATCAACGAGGCCTACGAGGTCCTGAAGGACCCGGACAAACGCAAGAAATACGACACCCTGGGCAGCAACTGGAAAGCCGGTGCAGACTTCAAGCCCCCCCCGGATTTCGGCGGCGGATTCACATTCGATTTCGAGCGCTTCGGCGAGTTCAGCAAGAGCGGTCCCTTTTCGGACTTCTTCGATATGCTCTTCGGGCAGACCTTCGGAACGGCGACCGCCGGTGGACCCCGGACGGGTGGCAGCACCGGTGGTGGCAACGCGAGCGGCGCCCGGAGTGGCGCCAGGCAAGCCCAGCCTCACCGTCCCGGAACACAACGAGGCGGGCGTCGCAGCTTCGACCAGGAAGCCGGTATCGAGCTCACCATCGAGGAGCTCGCCCGGGGAGCTCAGCGAACCCTCAAGATCACTACACCAGGAGCGAAAGCCAAGACCATCGAGGTCAAGATTCCAAAAGGAGTGCGGGCAGGATCGAAAGTACGGATTCCCGGTCAGGGTATGCAAACCCCTACCGGACGCGGCGATCTCTATCTAAAAGTGAAGGTGAAACCCCATGATAGTTTCACCATAGATGGTGACAACATCTTCTGCGAAGTACCGATCACCCCGGCCAAGGCTGTTCTTGGCGGACAGGCCAATGTCCCGACCCTGGACGGTCCGGTCAAGATCCGCATCCCCGCCGGCACCCAGAACGGACGCTTGCTCAGGCTCAAGGGACGCGGTCTGCCTTCTCTCAAGTCGGGCAAGACCGGCGATCTGTTGATCCGCACGAAAGTCGTCATCCCGGAAAATCCGACAGCAGAAGAGAAAGCGCTTTACGAGAAGCTGGCAGAGCTGGAGTCCGGCAAAACAGCCCGGGCGGTCTGAGCTATCTTAGCTATTCTTCTTTAGCTTCTTCCGCCGGGGCCTCGTCAGGAGCTTTCTCTTCGGCGGCTCCTTCCTCGGCAGCCTTTTTCTCGGCTTCCAGTTCTTTGAGCTGCTCTTCACTGACTATCGAGTTCAGCTCCACTTCCTTGTCCATCTCTTCCTGCGTCGGCTCGTAAGGCACCGGCGGTGCTGCCGGCTTGCTGAGAGGCAGGAGCCTGGCTGTGGTACCGAACTCGGCCCGGGCTTCTTCGGTATTGCCCAGACGGAAGAGGACTTCCGAGAGGACCTCGTGTACTTCAGGATCGGTCTCCCGCTTCTTGCGGGCATCGAGAAGGTGTTTCTTGGCGTCTTTCAGACGGTTGTAGGCAATCTGCAGACGAGCCAGCTTGATCTTGAGCTTGATATCATCAGGATGCGCTTCCACCTGGGAATAAACGTCCGAGATCGCAGACTCGATCAAACCGGCGTTTTTCTCAATCAGCTTCTTGATTTCGGGCTGCCAGTCCTGATTGTCCTGCTCATAGGCGCAGCCCTGGACGAAAGTATCGAAACCCTTGTCACGATCGCCGTTGACTGTGAGCGCCAGACCGAGACGTTTGGTGATCCGGGGATCCTTGGGTCTCTCTTTGAGGACTTCATTGAAAAGCTCGATGGAGCGGAGGGTCTTGTCGTCCATAAGATAGATCTCGGCAAGCTCGATTCTGGGCGTCACCCAGCTCGGATCGGATATCTTGAGGAGATCCTCGTACATCTCTTCGGCTTTTTCAGTTTGACCTCTCTTGAAGAGTTGACGGGCGAAATTGAGCCTGACGAACTTGCTCTTGGGAGCGAGCTCCAGACTCTTTTCCAGCAAGCGAAAGCCCTTCCAGATATCCCGGGTAGTGTCGGAATCGGTAAGCACATTGCCGGCAGCCATCATCTCCTGGACATCTTTGCGCTTCTTCCAGGTATTGCCTATTTCCCAGGCACGGGCGCGGGCTTCCACGACTTTGCCCTCTTCCAGGAGTCTCATCGGCTCTTTGCTGTTGATGCCTTCGAGAAGCTCTTCATTGTCCTTGCTGTAATCGAATCCTTCGGTGGTGGCGGTGGGATTGGTGATCTCCATGGGCTTGATCACCACCGGGCTGACCACCGTGAAGGCGAAAAGACCGCAGGTAACCAGCGCCGCCAGGAGTTGCACACAGAATATCTCCCTGACCATGCTTTTCTGCGCGGGGGGCATCTCGACATTCTTGGTTTCGCCCGGTGCGCTGGGTCCGTTCGCCGACATCTTAAGCTATCCCCCACTCCGATGATCTCAAATTACGTGCCCGACTCTTAGGTAGTCTTAACCTGCAATTATTCCGGTTGTAAGACTTTCTCTTGCTTTATTCCACTCGAAAACGAAAGACTCGAAGGCCGATTTCCTGCTGACATAGTGGCTCAGACGGGCTTTCGCGGTCTCGGACAATGTTAGCAGCCGGCTCAAATAGTGTGACAGAATCGGCCGGTTCGTCGCTCTGGTTCCGATAATTTCCACCTCGGTGAGAACAGCGCAATCCACTGCCAGATGGAAGTCCCCATCCTTACCTACAGTTTCGTAGAGATAGGCTGCCAGCTCGAGCACGGCAACTGCTGGCGGTACCCTGTGAGGCAGGCGACCCTCGGCTTTTTCGGAGAAGCTCTTGCGGGTCCACTCGAAAAAGGGGAGACCCGCCAGACGCCCGAGGCGTTCACGCTCTTCTTCCCCGGCACTCTCGGTGAGCACCTTGACGAGACCACGGTCTCCTTTCTCGAGTGCTCCCAGGGGTCCGATCAGAGAGCCGCCGGGAGCAAGGATGGGCACTACCTGACAGCGGCTGACGATGGTGGTGAGCACGCTGTCCGCCTGCCTGGCGAAGAGCAGGAAGACAACAGGGGCGGAATTGACGGTCCGGGGCTCTTCGATGGTCTTGAGAAGCGCATTGGCTGCCGGTCTATGAAAGACCTCTTCGGAAGCGTCCTCGAGAACCACCACCCGGGCATAGCTAGAGGTCTTGGATAGCTCGGCGGAGAGCTCTCGTGCCCTCTCCACAGGGATCTTGGAGCGCACCTCCGGTCCTGCCAGGGTCTGAAGCGCCTGAGGATGCTTTTCCTCGCCAATCCAGCGGCAATTCTGGCAACCGGATGCCGGGGTCTCTCCCCGTGAAAAGCAGGAAGAGTCTCCCTCACCACCGGCACAATTGAGAAAGGCAGCCAGACTGAGGGCTATCTCCTTCTTGTCGGCGAGATTGTCACCGGTGAGAAGATAAGCGTTGGCAAGATGATCCCTTGACACGGCGGCGGCCAGGAGCCCGGTGGCAACCGGCTGAGACTGGCTTAGAGATCGGGCGAAAAGCTGGGACACAGCTATAGTTTACAACCAAAAATAACGTGCGTGAGAGCCATTAAATTGACAGCTCTTGGCTTGTGCCCTAGACTAACAGGGTTTTGCAAGTCAGGCGGGCGGCTTTTCATGAGCCGCGAACCGTATCGGGCTTGGCTTGCCGGAAAAATGATCATTTCAGGAGAGAGCTTTGGCAAACGTAATAGTCGTCGGTGCGCAGTTCGGTGATGAAGGCAAGGCGAAGGTCACCGATCTGCTGGCAAAGAATGCCGATGTAGTGGTCCGATATCAGGGTGGTGCCAACGCCGGGCACACTGTCGTCGCCAACGGCAACACCTATAAATTCCACCTTATCCCCTCCGGTATCGTTTATAAGAGCAAGACCTGCATTCTCGGTCCCGGAATGGTCATCGATCCCAAGGCCTTCCTGGAAGAGCTGGAAGGTCTCATGGAGCGCGGGCTGGATGACGGCGCTCTGAAAGTCTCGGCATCGGCTCATGTGACCATGCCCTACCATCTCATTCTTGACGCTGCCGAGGAAGAAAGCCGGGGCGGCAACAAAATCGGTACCACCAAACGCGGCATCGGTCCGACTTACGCCGACAAGTGCGCCCGTTCCGGTATCCGCATGGAGGACCTGCTGGACAAGAGTGTTCTCAAAGAAAAACTCGAGTTCATGGTGCCTCGCAAGAACGTTCTCTTCGATCGTCTTTATAATCTCGACCAGCTGGACGCGGACAAAATCCTCGCCGAGTACCTCGAATACGGCGAGCGCATGCGCAAATATGTCTGCGACACCTCCGCCCTCATCTTCGAAGCCGTGGGACAGAAGAAGAACATCCTCTTCGAAGGCGCCCAGGGCACCCTCCTGGATCTCGACCATGGCACGTATCCCTATGTCACCAGCTCGAGCCCGTCGGCGGGAGGCGCCTGTGTCGGTGCCGGTGTGGGACCGACCATAATCGACCGGGTGATCGGAGTCAGCAAAGCCTATCTCACCAGAGTCGGTGAAGGTCACTTCCCCACCGAGCTCACCGACGCTACCGGCGAACGCCTGCGGGAGACCGGCGCCGAGGTCGGTGTCACCACCGGCAGACCGAGACGTTGCGGCTGGTTCGATACGGTTCTCGGCCGTTATTCGGTGCGTATCAATGGTCTCGATTGCCTGGCAGTAACCAAGCTGGACGTTCTCGACACCTTCGACGAGATCCAGGTATGCGTGGAGTACAAAGACAGCGTCACCGGCAAGACCTATCGAGATCTGCCCACTGTCGGTCGGGCCTTCAAGCAGATGGTCCCGGTCTACAAGACTCTGCCCGGCTGGAAGAAACCGACCACCGAGTGCAAGAGCGTCAAGGATCTTCCCAAGGAAGCCAGAGAATATCTCGAGTTCATCGAAGAAGAGCTCGATGTTCCGGTGGCCATCGTCAGTGTCGGACCCAAACGCGATAATACCGTGATCATCGAAGACCCGATCCACGGTCCCAAGCGCGTGCTCAGCAAGACAGCCGCCTCGAGCCTCAGTTCCTGATCTCTTTCTGTGTCGAGAAAGACTCCAGCCATGCTGAGAGCCTGTCCATCAGGCTCGCCCAGACATGGCGAAATCTTCGCTTATATGACATCGCAAGGTCGTTCTGTCTGATTTTGATCCGATCCTTGCCAGCCAGGGCGTTCCAGTTCTCCGGATCGATGGCGAGAATCTTGTCATAAGTCCTCCCCGCCGAAACATAGTCATAGAGATAGTTCTCCTGGAGAAGACCGAGCTTCTCCAGAGCTTCCACCGAGGATGGTGCCTTGGTCAGGTAGAGCTCCACGGCCTGCTCCGCCGACTTGATGTCGCCCAGGGACTCGCAGACATCGTAAAGATCGAGGAGCCAGGCGATACGATCCGGACCGGCCTTGATGGCTTTCTGCAGAAAGCCGCGGGCTTCCTTGAACTCGCCATTATCACGATAGAGCTGGAAAGCCATATAGAGCACATCGGCATCGCCCGGGAACCTCTTGATGAGCGCCTCGAGCTCCCGATCAGCATCGCTGTACTCGTGGGTAGCGATCAGACCCGAGATCAGAGCCACCCTCGCCTCTTTCGAGTCAGGCGCCAGGCGCACCGCCTGCCGGGCGAGGCTGAGGGCGAGGTCGGCACTGAGGTTCTCCAGGTGCATCTGGGAAAGTGCCACATAGGGCTCCACCAGGTTCGGGTCCTCGCTGCGGATCGACTCGTATTCCAGGATCGAGCGAGACCAGAGACCCATTGCCTTATAGATGCGTGCAGCAAGAAGCCTGGCCTGGATATTGCCGGGCTGCTCCGCAAGAATCGACTCCACGGCTTTTCTTGCCTTAATTAGGGATCCCTGATTAACCAGAGCCTCGATCGAGGACAGCTCTGGAGACCTGGCAGGGGGCGAGTGGACCTCCGCCGCCTGTGCCGGAGCCCGGAGACCGATAAGTAAAAGCAGGATGATCAGAACTCGCATGAATTTTATGCCTCACCGGACATGGTAGCAAAAAGTCGTAAAATGACTGACTATGAACCAGAATTCCGAGAATCTCGCGAATCGAAATATAAATGGCGATTATCCTCTCTGGCAGCTGATT
>JAGQHH010000291.1 GCA_020431945.1 Cyanobacteria bacterium HKST-UBA02
GATATGGTGAATTCCTCTCCGGCTTTCAGGATGCGGTCATAGCCAAGGGTCATTGGTGCCTTCCAGGAAGTCATTGCAATCACCGGTACTTGCCGGAGTGTTTTATACCGCTGTCCTTGCGTGATCACTATCTGCTCTACATGCCGGCGGTGAGACCGCCGTCGATGGGGATGACGGCGCCGCTCACGTAGCGGGCCTGGTCCGAGGCGAGAAAGACCACGACTGAAGCCACTTCTTCAGGCTGGCCGACTCGCTCCATGGGGATATTGGCCATGACGAATTCATCCAGGGCTTCTTTTCCCGAGATCCCCCGGCGCTCTCCTACTTCTTTGTTGAAGCGCTCGCAAAGGGGCGTGGCGATACAGCCGGGGCAGATGCAATTAGCGCGAATGCCGAAGCGCCCGTAATCGAGGGCGATGGAGCGGGTGAAATGGACCAGGGCGGCTTTGCTGGTGCTGTAGGCGGCGCTCAGCCTGATGCCGCGCATACCGGCATCGGATGCGTTGATGATGATCGAACCATATCCGGTATCGAGCATTGCTTGCAGGCAGGCTCTGGTGAGCATGAATGTCCCTTTGAGATTGACGTCCATGATCCGATCCCAGTCGCTGTCGCTGGTCTCGTGAAGAGGAGCGACCAGCTCGGAGCCGGCATTGTTGAAAAGGTCGGTAATCGGTCCCAGTTCCCGGGCTGCTCTCAGGACTCTCTTGCCGGTCTCGGGATCGGCGATATCGGCTTCGACACAGACGCAAGACTCGATCTCCCGGGCTGTTTCGGAAAGTCCCCGGGGATCTATGTCCACGGCAACCACCGCGGCTCCGCATTGCCCGAAAGCTATGGCTGTAGCCCGACCTATCCCGGAGCCCGCACCGGTGACTACCGCCACCCTGTTTTGAAGGCTCTGGGCGAGGCTCACTCTTTCTTCTTGTTCGGATTGTTAATCAGCTCGGTGAGCGAGTCGATGATCACTTTGTCGGCTTTGTGCTGCCAATCGAGGGCGGTGAGAAGCTCGCTCCTGGACATGAGACCTTTAGCGAGAAGCAGCTCGCCCAGGGGTCTGCCCGACTTCTCCTGCTCGTTGATCAGATCCTCGAGCTGGGTGACGGTGATCTTGCCGTGCTTGAGCAGAATTTCCCCGAGCTTTTCCGGACGGGTGAGGATATCCCACTTTTCCTCTTCGGTCAGATTGTATTCGTCCGGCTTTTGACTATCGGTCATAACATCTGTCCTCTAAATCACTTATGCAATTCTATCAACTCAGGCGGTCGCGGCCTTGAGCTTTTGTTTTTGCTTGAACTCCCGCCAGTAGACAAGCAGGCAACTGGCGTTGAAGATCGAAGAATAGGTCCCGGAAATAACACCGATGAGCATGGCCATGACGAAGTCCCGGGTGGTTACTCCGCCGAAAGCTGCCAGGGCGGCAAGGGTGAAGACCACGGTCAGGGATGTATAGATCGAACGGGTGAGGGTCTGGTTGACGCTGTCGTTGGCTATATCGCCGAAAGAGCGCTTGCGCTCTTCGCCGGTGGCTTTGTCTTTGACCTTGCTTCCGACAAACTTGGCATTTTCCCTGATCCGGTCGAAGACCACGATGGTGTCGTGCACTGAGAAGCCTATTACAGTGAGGACGGCGCTTATGAAAAGGCTGTCTACCTCGGTTCCCATGGCCAGCCCCATGATGGCATAGATGCCGCAGAGCACGATGACGTCATGGAAGAGAGCGACGATTGCGCAGAAAGCATAATCGAACATATAACGCCAGGAGATATAGCCGATCATCATGGCAAGAGTGATGATCAGGGCGAGAAGCCCGTTCTGCAGGAGCTCGGGACCGATGGTGGCGGTCACCTTGTCTACCGAGAGGGCTTTATAAGTTCCGAAACTCGACTCCAGGCTCTGGTCGACTTTGCGCTTGATGCTCTCATCATCGATAGCCTTGGTGCGCATGACAATCACTTCCTGACCGGAGATGAATGCCTTCTGCACCTGGGAGCCCGGCAGACCGTTCTCCTCCAGGACGTTGCGCACCTTGTCCAGATCCAGGGGCTTGTCGAACTGGTACTGAAGAATGGAGCCGCCGGTGAAGTCGATACCCGGCTTGAGGGGAGCATGGAACTCATAAAGACACATGGCGATGCCGATAAGACCGGGTACCGTCAGGGCCAGCGAGATACCGAACCAGTACCAGCGGTATTTGACAATATCGACCTTGATATCGAGGTTGAATATTTTCACACTGCCTCCTTGGTGGCGGTTTTCGCCTTGCTGCGCTCGTATTTGTGACCGAACATACCGAGCTGCCTGGGAATCAGGTGGAGCATGGTACGGGTCGCCGAGATGGCTGTGAACATCGAGACCGCCACACCGATTGCCAGGGTGACGGCGAAGCCTTTGACGATGCTGGTCCCGAAGATCATCAGGACTCCGCAAGCAATCAGACTGTTGGCGTTACTGTCGAGAATCGCCGAGAAGGCTTTCGAGAAGCCGGTCTCGATGGCGAGATAGAGCGACTTGCCGGCATCGAGCTCTTCTTTGGTTCGCTCGAAGATGAGGATATTGGCGTCCACCGCCATCCCCACTGAGAGGATGAAACCGGCAATGCCGGCTAGAGTCAGGGTGACCGGCATTGCTGAAAAGATCGCCAGGGTGGCCAGGGTGTAGAGCACCAGAGCCAGGTTCGCCACCATGCCCGGCAATCCATAGACGCAGAGCATGAAGACCATGACCGTGCCGATACCGATAAGTCCGGCCGAAAGGCTCTTGTCGATGGAGTCCTGACCGAGGGTGGCGCCCACGGTGCGCTCCTCGAGGATTTTGATTGGCACTGGCAGAGCACCGGCATTGAGCTTATAGGAAAGATCGAGAGCCTGCTCTTTGCTGAAATTACCGGTGATTTCCCCGGTGCCTCCGAGGATCGGCTCGCGTACAGTCACTCCCCGATACTCTTCGATGGGCACCGGTCTTCCGTCCGGTCCCCGGTCGGTGGGCTCGCCGTCCAGGAAGATGCCGATCTGCTGGCCCACCAGTCTCTTGGTGAGCTCGCCGAATTTCCTGGCGCCTTCGTCCTTGAACTCGAAGCCGACTCGATAGACGCTGCTGCCGGCCATACGATCGGCATGGGCTCGTTTGAAGTCTTTACCGGTGAGTCCGACATCTTTCCAGAAAGGCATTCCCTGCTCATCCACGGCCAGCTCTTTGAATTCGAGAAGAGCGGTGGTGCCGATCCGGTCTTTGGCTTGCTGAGGGTCTTTGATACCGGGCATCTCGACGATGAGACGGTCTTTACCTGCCCGCTGGACGATGGTCTCGGATACGCCGAGACTGTTGATCCGGTTGTTGATAACCGTCTCCACTCCCCGCATCACCTCGGGGCTGATCTCGGGAACGTTCTTGGAAGGCAGAGCCTGAAGCAGAAGCTGGGAGCCGCCCCGGAGATCGAGACCGAGACGGAGGTTGGAAAAGATGGTGTAGTTCTCTTTGTTGCCGAAAGGCATGTCGAAGCGGCTCACCACCTGCATGTTGTTGCCCAGTTGAGCTTTATCGAAAAGCTCTTTGGCGGCTGTCTCGCGCTCGTAGAGATTCATCTTCTTGAAGCGCGGCATCTTGGAGACGGTGTCATGAACATAAGATGCCAGCTCGCTGGAGCTCATGGATGACATTTTCATATAACCGTCCACCACCCTGGTGGGCTCCAGGTGGAACATCGTGGTCAGGGACCAGCTGAGCACCACCAGGACGGCGATGGGTTTCCAGTCTTTGAACAGAGTCGACAGGACCGACATCGGCTGCCAATTACTTGCCATTGCTTTCCTCTTGAAGATCTATCGGCGCCATCAAAAAGATAATGCCGCAAGACATTCTAACCTGGAAGGCGAGCCGAATCGGCAGGGCTCGCCTGACCTAGAGCTAATTCCATTTCATACAGCTGATCTAGACAGTGCAGACCCGGTCGCCGCCACGTTGCATGGCCAGCTCCAGGGCTCTGATTCCTTTTTCGATGAGCTCGTCGCTTTCCCTGGCATGCGCCGGGAATGCAGCCAGACCGACACTGGCAGTGACTTTCAGGTTGTGCCAGTTGTGCGTTATGGACTGATTGGCCACCCGTTGCCTGATCCGCTCGGCAACTATGGAAGCCCCGGAAGCATTGGTTTCCGGGAAGATGAGAGCGAACTCCTCGGCGCTGTAGCGAGCTGGAATATCGACGTCGCGAATGGCCCCTTTGAGGATATCTCCTACTACTTTGAGAACGGCGTCGGAGGTGAGTGCACCGTATTGCTTGACGATATCTTTGAAGCCGTCGATGGCGACCATGCAGAGAGCCACGGGGCGCTTGTAGCGCTTTGCCCGCTTCAGCTCGTCTTTGATCTCTTTCATAAAGGTCCTGGAATTGTAAAGCTCTGTAAGGGAGTCGAGTAGCGCCAGGCGCTCGATCTCTTCGCCTTTGACAGCAGCCAGGCTTTGCTCGGTGCTGGTGAGCAGGGAGCGTTGCTCGAGCTCTTTGACCCGCTCGATCACCTGGCTGTCCATGAAGGAACGAGCACCGGATTGCTTGGCTTTGTTGGGATTGTCAAGGACGCGACAGAACATGCAGGTCCTGCCGCTACAGATGTGATCAGTTCTTCCGACGCCTGCCATCTACTTTTGGACCTTTCAATTGAAGATAACTATGACCGATCTATGAGTATAGATTATATTGCCCTGTCCAACCAGACCGGGCGACCCGAATCGACGATTATTCTACCGTTGACATATACCCGGCTCACCGAAAGCGCCGCCTCGCTCAGGTAGTCCAGCACCGCTCCAAGCTCGGGGATGTCGCCCGGGGCGGCGAGGTCCCCGGGCAGGTCGATGACACAGAGGTCGGCGGCTTTGCCCGGCACCAGGCTGCCGGTCTCGGCATCGATGGCGAGGGAGCGGGCGGCTTCGATGGTGGCGAGCTCCAGATAGGCAAGTATCCCGGAAGTATCTACCTGTCCGTGGAGGCTCAGGGCGAAACGAGCTTCGTCCAGGAGGGAGAGGCTGTCGCAACTTGCCAGGCTGTCGGTTCCCAGGCCGACTTTCAGACCGGCATCCCGCATGGCTTTCAAGGGAGCCCGGCCGTTGCCGAGACGCAGGTTGCTACGCGGGCAGTGAGCGGCGGCGGCGCCGGCAAGGGCGAGGGCATCGATGTCTTTCCGGCTGGCTCGGGTCAGGTGCGCTGCCAGGAGGCGCTGGTTGATCAGGCCATGCTCGGCGAGATGCTCCACCGCCGCGCCGATTCCCTTGTAGTGGTCCACGTCCACACAATCGATGCCCGAGTGGTCGAACTGTTCCACCAGCGAGACCGTGGGCACCAGCGGCGCGAGGTGGTTGATCACGGGATCGGGAAACGGATAGACAAGCAGCAGGCCGTCCCAGCGCCGGCAGAGTTTCTCGACCCGGAGGAACTCCGGGTTGTCGAGTTCGCAGGATTTCGGATCGATGAGGTGCACCTCGACTTCCGCCGAGTTGAGTTGCGCGCACTCGGTCACTCCGGCGAGGATTCGTTCGCTCGGATTCTGGAAGTCCGTGCGCTGGTGCTCCTCCTCCGCGGAGCAGATCAGGACTCCGAAGAGATGCTTCGTGCCGCGTTTCTTCTCCGGACGGGTGGTCCGCATCTGGAGGTGGACGTAGCCGATCTCCGCGGCCAACTGGAACACTTTCGCCCGCGTCGCCGGATTGATCCCCGGGTGGTTGGTGAAACAACGCGACACCGTCGCCCGCGAGATCCCCAACCGGTCCGCGATCAACTGCTGGTTCGCCGCAAGTGATTTGTCCTTCCTGCCGATTCCCTCTAAATTCCCCAACCGGGTTTTCCCGGACAAGGAGAAATCCGGGAAAATCCACATCTAGATCCGCCGCCGGGAGTGGCGGGGCTCACGCGATCCCTGCGGGAATGGTTGACATCCGGTGTCCGCCGTAAACCCTCATCCGCATGTACGAAGCCACCGGCACCATCAAGCTCATCGACGAAACCCAAACCTTCGGCAGCGGGTTCACGAAACGCGAGTTCGTCGTCACCACCGAGCACGACAAATACCCGCAGGACCTCAAGTTCGAGGTGGTGAAGGACAAATGCTCGCTGCTCGATTCCTTCGAGGCCGGCCAGAAGGTGGTCGTGAATTTCGACATCCGCGGCAACGAATACAAAGGCCGCTACTATGTGAACCTCTCGGCATGGAAAATCCAGGCCGCCGATGGTTCCTCCGCGGTACCTGCCAAGAAACAAGCCGCCGAGCCCGCGGAGCCGAGCATGGACGATCTCCGCAACGGCGACGATTTCGACGACGAGATCCCGTTC
>JAGQHH010000292.1 GCA_020431945.1 Cyanobacteria bacterium HKST-UBA02
GGTGACGACGGTGGCACCGGTTCTGCTACCAGTCAGAAAATAGCTATCGTGCCGAAGATTCCCGCGGCTCCGCCTAAGAAAGAGTTCGAGCACAGGATCGCCACCAAATCGGCTCCGCAGATCAACTACTGGATCGAGCTGCACAGAGACGGCAAGACCTACCGCTGCAACAACAAGATGGAATTCCGCTCCGGCGACTCGATTCGTTTCCACCTCCTGCCCGAGACCGACGGCTATGCCTATCTCGTCATGCGTAGAGGCACCACCGGCAAGAGCGATGTCCTTTTCCCCAATTCCGCCTACGGCACCCAGAACTTCCTCAAGAAAGGGCAGGACTATGCAGTCCCGGCTGACGGCTGGATGCAGTTCGACAACAACCCGGGCACCGAGCAACTCGGTCTGGTGTTCGGAACCGACAAGCTCGACGTCACCCCCGACTCCCTCAAGAATCGCACCCTCACCTGCTTCGTATCGCCTGAGCAATCAGGCGCCAAAGACCTGTGCCCTACAAGGATGAAACTGTCCTGGGACGATCCCACCCCCACCATCATTCCCGACGATTTCCAGGCAGTCTCGCAGCTCGCCCATGCCGAGGACAGCAGCCTCGTCCGCCTGCAATCGACAATCGGTCAAGCAATGATCGCCGCCAGCATCGAGCTCCAACATGGAAATTAGAAATCAGAGAACCAGGCCGGTCGTTCCCGCCCTTTTGTCAGCACTCTTACTGGCCTCATCGACAGTGTCATTATTGAGTGCGGCGCCGGCCCGGGCCCAGGCGGCACCGGAGCTGCCGAAAGTGAAAGGCGTGGAGTTCACCAAAATCCAGGATCTCAACCCGGAAGAGCGCTCGACTAATAGACCGATCAAGCAGAAATGGGCGGTGGTGATCGGCACGTCCAAGTTCAAGGAGAGCCGGCTTCAACCGGTGGAAGCCGGCGACATGGCGCAATCCGCCCGTGACTTCTACGATTATCTCATCGATCCAAACGGCGGGCGTTTCGACCGCAACCACGTCAAATTGCTCCTGGACAGCCATGCCACCAGACAGAGCATAATGTCCGCCCTCGGCTCGAACTTCCTGGGCAACGGCGCCGGGCCTGACGACCTGGTGGTGGTCTTCGTCGCGACAAGCGGTTTTCCCACCACCGACGGTAGCACCTATCTGTGCTCTTACGACTGCGCCCTGGACAACATCTACGGCACCTGCGTCTCGATGCAGACCCTGATGAGCACCTTGAAGCAAAACGTCCATTGCGACCGGATATTGCTCGTCCTCCAGGCAGCTTACAGCGGCGCCGCCGAGCTCGACGCCGGCTCCAAGTCGCTCAGCAAGAGCTACAACCTGGACATCGAAAAACTCATGCTCGGCAACGGCTATATCATCCTTTCCTCCAGCCAGCCAAACCAGATGACCTGGAGCGGCGCTTTCTCGAAACATCTTGTCGAGGCGCTCCGGAAGGAAGAAGGTCTGATCTCGCTCAACAAAGCCTTCGACATCGCCAGGAAGAAAACCGAAGAGGAGACCGGCGCAGAAGGTCGAATGAAAGTCCAGATACCGGCGATGAAGTCCAACTGGACCGGCACAGATCTGGTGCTGGGCGCACCACCGGTGGAGCGTGTCGCGAACCTTCCTGATTCGGTCAAGTCCTACCTCTCTGCCGAGGGCTCTTATCTCAAAGCCAGCAATCTGGTGACCGAAGGCAAGCTCTGGGAAGCCCTGGAGCAGTACAAACTGGCCATCGCCGCCGACCCGCACTATGCCGACGCCCTTGCCGACTACGGCGCAGCGCTCACCATGGTGGACGACTGGAACAGCGCCGCACAGATGTACAAGAGAGCCATCGCCGCCCGCCCGGACGACAGCCTCTATCATTTCAACTACGCGCGGGTTCTCGATGAGATCGACAAAAAAGACGAGAGCGTCCAGGAGCTGCACCTCGCCTACAGGCTCAATCCCAAGGATGTCTCGGTGCTCAAGGCGCTTGCCAGTTGCTCTCTGGCGACGGGCAAAATCGATGACGCCATCCGCTATCTCGAAGAAGCGGTGGACCTCTATCCCAAACGATCCGAGCTCCGGGAGCGGTTGACCTACGGTCTGATGAAGAAAGGCGACTTCTCCCAGGCTACCGCCCAGGCAAAAGAAGCTGTTCGCCTTGCGCCCGGCTCCGCCACCGCCCACACGACCCTGGGCTCAGTCCTGATGGTCACCGGCTATGTGGTGCCGGCGGTGAATGCTTATAAGGAAGCGGTCAAGCTGGCGCCGGACGACGCCAACACGCACCTGCTCCTGAGCCAGTCCATGGAGAAGAGCGGCGACCGCGATGGGGCCATCGCCGAGATCGGACGCTACCTCGAGCTCTGCCCCCCCGGCGACCCGCGCGGCGCCAAAGCCAAACAACACCTGGACCTGCTCAAGTCCCGCTAGGTGGGTATAATCGAGCTAGTGAGTTAATCGGTATAGCGATCAACCGGAGCGTGAAGGATTGCCGCAGTTTTCAAAGAAGCAACTCTTAGCGATCTATTTCGGGGCCTGGGCTTTCGTTCTCGGACTCAACTGGCTGGCGAACCAAATTCTCCTCAGTCACAAACTAGATTTCAGCCATCTCCTGAGCGACTCCGTCCTCGTCGTGTGGTTTCTTACCCTGGTCTGGGGAGCTGGTTTGCTAGTCGTACTGCCTGTCTATTTCATTGTGAATCAGGGCAGGCGATCGCCAATGCATGCATATATGCTGATTACACTCATCGTCGCAATAGCGGGCTTCCTCTGGGGTCGCACATTTTACTGGTAGGACATAGTCGCATTCAGCTATTGATGCCAGCTCCACCCGGGTTGATATGACTGTGAGATCAAGAAATTCTAGAAAAACATGATCTGAGAGTCATTTACACCGACGCAAATGACTGTGGGATCAAGAAAATTGAAAATAAAATGACCTGAGAGTCATATGTACTGGTCGGATGACATGCAAAACCTGATGGATGCTCAACCAAATCTCTTGGACCGTAGATCCAGTACAATCGTTCCATCGCTGAGAGCAGGCAAAGGAATGACCAAGCAGCAAAGCTCACCAAACCATAGCGAAATGTCCGAACAAACCTACAAATGGATTTTCAGACCTAACTATATAGACGGTAACGAGCTGCTATCCGCGTTTCCCGAGATCGTGGAAGGGAAGTTCGTGATTCGCACCTGGCAGAAAGGAGAGTTTCTAGTTCCGCAGAGTCATGAGCCAGGTGTCGCCTGGGATCTGTGGTTCGAGCACGGTGTTCTGGGTCGAGTAACCTCGGAAGACATTTCCATGTCGTTCGAAGACGAGATATTTGTCTACAGCGATAGTATCTCTCCTGACTCTTTCTACGAGTTGAAGGCTTCGGACACACAAGACGAAAACCTCGTTCGAATCCTCCTGGAACTGGGTCCTGAGACCTATATCAATACCGGATGCCCCTTTCGGCTCGCGACAATCGATTTAGACCTGCATCAGCGACTTCATGCCTGTGAGCTGTTTCAGGAGGCTTTAGACCCGTTGATCGAACAAGGACGATGGTTGAAAACCTGGCTGGACTCGCAGGAGTCAGCGGAGGAAGAGTGCCGACACGAAGCCTGTCGGGAGCGCAGGATTAAGCTGAGCATCTTCTGTGGCCACCATCACCTGAACATGCTGGCTGAGACCTCCACCGACTGTTGACGTGCTATAGCCCTGCTTGCTCTACGGCACGAGAATCCTGTCCTTCAACCGAACCTGCCTGGCTCGACGACCTCGGTCAGGCTCGGCAGTATCCTGTAGGGCGACCTCCTAATTGCTGCGAATAAAACGTCTAAAACATGCAAAACAAGGACATCCGCCGGGCCATACAATCGGGGCTGAGGGGAGTGAGGGGGACTGAGGAGCGCTGATGAAAGGGATGAAGCCGGTTTGTCTGCTTGCGCTGAGCGCCGTCCTCGCTTTTCAGAGCGGCGCCTATGCCCGGCGATCAGCATTGGCAGCCAGAAAGCCGGCAGGCCTCGCCGGCGATTACACTTATGGCACCGGTCAGAGCGACCACGTGCTCGTCCGAGCCCGCAGGGACGGCACCTACTCAGCCGACATCTCTGCCACGTTCTCGCACAACTCGGGAGGCTCCGGCGGGAACTTCAAAGTCGTCAACGGCTATGGAGTCATTTCTCCGGACGGCTGCAACCGCTGCGAGTTTTTGCTCTGGTTCAAAGGCAACCGGCTGATGGTCATTCAAGAAGGCGATAATGAAGCTCTATGCGGCATGGGCAACGGAGTCTCAGCGACAGCGGTCTATACCAGAGGCAACCACAAAGGCGAGCCCATTCTGAGAAGCAAGATATGGAGCCAGGGCCCGGTTAGCTATCTCAATGCGCATGGCAAAGTCGTCCTCGGACCCTACGCAGGCGGCGAGACGTTCAGCGAAGGTATGGCTGCCGTCCAAAACCAGTCGAAGAAATGGGGATTTATCGATCCAGACGGCAAACTAGTCATCCCGTACCGATATGACCGAGCCGATGTTTTCAAACATGGGCTCGCAGCGGTCAGTGTCAACGACAAATGGGGATACATCACCAAAGACGGCAAGGTAGTCGGCAAGCTCGCATACTGGAAAGCCAACCAGTACAGCCCAGAAGGCATCGCAAAAGTCACCATCGACAACAGCGGGCAATCTCACTACATCGATATCGAAGGGGCTCGCATCGACAACGGAAAATACTACAGCTGCAAGGATTTTAGCGGTGGCATGGGAGTAGTCTCTGATGGCTCTAAATACGGTGCTGTAGACAATAAAGGCAAAGAGACGATCCCTCTCGAATACACAGCCCTCGGGCAATTCCACGAAGGGCTGGCTTCGTTCCAGGAAGGCGCATACGATAAATTCGGTTATATAGATAAAACCGGGACAGTCAAGATCGAGCCCGCCTTCGACGACGCGGGATCGTTCTCGGAGGGACTAGCCAGAGTTCGTATGGGAGACCGCTGGGGCTATATTGACAGAACCGGAAAGGTCGCGATCGCTCCTGCCTTTGTCACCGCTCCCGGTGACTTCTCCGAAGGACTCGCCGTTGCCAGACCAGCCAGGAGTCCTTTCTGGCAGATTATTGACAAAAGCGGTAAAAGGGTCGCCGATATGCCGTTCGGCTATCACATCAGCGGAGGCGAAACAAGATTTCGCGACGGAGTCATTGTTTGTAAGTTCGTTCAATGGAATGGGCTGGGAGGATCGACCAGATACTTTCCCATCGACAAAACCGGAAGAATCCTGCCGGGCTTTGCGCCCGAATCCTCCCCTCCTGTCGGCATGTTCAACTTCTCCGACGGTTTGATAATTACACGAAATACAGATATCTAGCGAATTACCACTCAATGCGTCGAGGACCTGGCGCAGTTGACCGTAATTGAGCTACTCCCCGGCACCGCAGACTTTGCAGGGCACGCCGCCCTGATCTTTGGCGGCGGAGCGCTTGACTTTCACGCAGTTCTTGGTGCAACGCTTGGCGTAGGTGCAGCTGGGGATGTGGTATTTGAGAGTCTTCTTGTTGAGGACCACAATGTCGGTGTCCTTTGCGACATACCTGGCGGTGCTGTCGCCGGAGTCGGAGCCGCTCGCGTTGTAGACCGTCGTCGTATCGGCGGCAGCTATCGACGGAGTGAACCAGAGCGCGATAGACAGGAGTAGGACCAGTAGTTTCATGAGCGCCACCGATTTGCAGGATACAGGGAGGTTATACCCTGGCAACGAGGATGAATCGACCTTGCTATTATTGATAGCGTTCAAGACATTTGGGGCCTGGCTATGAAGAACCATCCTGCAATTCGTGGAGTCTCCGGGGTATCAGTTTCTATCGCTGCATCCTTATTGATTGTTTCGGCAATTCTGGCATCATCAGCGCTGATCTGTGCCGCGATTGCTCCGGCAATGGCGCAGCAGTCCAGCAGTTCCAGCGCCGCTTACGAAGCCGATACCGCAAGACGAATCAAGCGTGCATGGTTCCCTCCGAAGGGTGCCGCACGATCCAGTATCTGCGTGGCTTTTTCCATTCAACCTGATGGCACCATGGGCGGTCTCAGATTGGAGCGCTCCTCCGGCAACGCCATGTCAGATGTCGCTGCTCTCAAAGCCATTCAAAACGCCTCGCCATTCCGGAAGACGTCTACCGGCGGCAAGATGATCGTCAGAGCCGAGTTGCTCTGGATGCCGGAATATTCCGGTGGGGGCTTTAACGGTCCGTCGCCAATGAATGTGCGGGTTACCGATCTAACCGGCGCAACCGGCACCTCCAGAGCCACCGCCCCAGGGAAGAACTCGGGAAAGAGCTCGGGAAAGAACTCGGAAAAGACGCCCGCAAAAAGCCAAGGTAAGGTCTCATCAAATGGCGCAAAAAAGGTCTCAGCTAAGGACGCCGCCAGAATCGCTCGCAACGAAGCTAGAGCCCTGTTCGAGAAAGGCGAATGGAGCAAAGCAAAAAACGCCTGGGACGATATCCTGAAAGAAGACCCGAACGACCCGGAAGCGCTGTACAAAAGAGCAGTCTGTGACTACCGACTCTTCTCCGACGAAGGCGCCCCGAAAGTGACGAAACGCGATGCCTATGTAGCTGCCCTTTCCGATCTTCGCCGGGCAAAAACGATGTACTCGGCTCTTTCGGACAACAAGACCAGCTCGGAGATTTCGAAATTGATCGGCGAGCTCGAATCGTCCGAGATACTCAACGCTGCTCCATCTCGCTAGCCGATCGCCGGAAACCAGCGACTGCCCCCCCAGGCAAGTTAGGATGAAGGACAAGAGGTGCGGTATATATTTCCTGAAATCGCTTGTTTTGCGGCATATATTGCTTCAACACAGAGAGATTCCGAGAAATATATGCCGCGCTTTCCTCCTTTTCGAGAAATATATGCCGCACCCGATTGGCAGCGCGTCCTCAATAATGCCAACACTTGACCAGGGAACAATATTTTGATATAGATTTATATAGATGTACGTCAAATTAGACAGGCATCTATCGATACACCACCGGAATCTCGCCCTTCCCTGCCGATAGGGGCATGGACGGTGGACCGGACACAACACAGGAGAACCTCGTCATGTCATCGCCAGAATTCGCAAGAGTGCTCGCATTCTTCAAAGCGCTCTCCGACGAGAGCAGGCTGAAGATTGTCGGGGCACTGTCATCCTGCGAGCGGACCGTGGAAGAGCTCGCCACCATGCTCGAGCTCCGCGCCCCGACGGTTTCGCATCACCTCGCCCGACTGAAAGAAGTCGGTCTCGTGACCATGCGCGCCGAAGGCACCACGCACCTGTACAAGCTCAATCTCTCGGAGATGCGCGCCCTCACCAAAAGCGTTCTTGCCCTCGAGACCATCGAGACAATCGCCGACGACGTCGCCACCGACGCCTGGGAACGCAAGATTCTCGGAGACTTCTTCGACGGTGAGCGCTTGAAAGAGATCCCGGCAAGCCGCAAAAAGCGCGAAGTGATTCTGCGCTGGCTCGTCGAGCGCTTCGAGACCGGGCGGCGCTACCAGGAGAAAGAGGTGAACGCGATTATCTCGCGCCACCATCCCGACTTCGCCACTCTGCGCCGCGAGCTCATCGGAGCCCGGCTCATGCGCCGCGAGTCCGGTATCTACTGGAGATAGCGAGCAGGCAACGAGCTGGACTCGTCCGGACCCTCGTGGCTGTGCCACCACCGGTCCGGGCGGGCTCTAGAAGAATAATCTCTCGCCATTTGGCAACCTGACTTCACCGTGCGGATGCGGCACCTTGGAATTCAGCCTGGCCATCTTGAAGTCAGCGTCAGCCTTCTCTATTTCGCCGAGGTTCTTGAAAGCAGAGCCACGACCGAGAAAAGGAGTCGGTTTGCCGAAGTGATCCTCGCCGTCTAGCTCGATGGCTCTGGACCAAAATTCAACAGACTAGGCAAAGCGGCCGTCCTCATTGCACGCAAACGCCTGACAAATAACCGCGTCCCGGTCGTTTGGGTGGAGCTCAACGTACTCCGCAAGGAGGGGAATTGCTATGTCCCACTCATTTTTGTCCATGTGCCGGCTAATGCCGGCGCCGAGACTGGAAACATCAGGCTGAACATAGCCAGATTCGGGATCCGATGGACTCATGCTGATGTCCTCAGCCAACACCATAGGCCCACAGTACGAAAGAATCCTACCTTTGCGGATGCCGATACCGATGCCGATACCGAAACCCACCGCAAGGGATAAAAAAACAAGAATCAGACCAACGCGAATCATAGATCGATTATAAGCGCTCCCTCGCCGGCGCAACAGACGGTGAAGTGTGGGACAGCTCCGCTGGCAGCGCCCGGCACCCCCTATGCTCGTGATAGTGAGCAACAAGCCAGGGAGAGAGCCATGAAGAAAGCTAACAGCAATCTCTTAGAATCGTTCAACGGATGGCTCCTGGGCGGTGTCATCCTCACCATCGGTGGCATGGCTATTCTCTGGCTCACGCCAGAAATAGTCGGGGCGACCATGGGACATGGCGGCGACGGTGTCGGTCAATTCTTCGTGGCACTGGGCGTTGCTGGTGCCGGCATGGCAGTGTTGTTCGTAAGCGCAGTCTTCTTGCTCCTGCTCAGCCTTGTAGCCTGGCTGGCTTAACGCCGATTGATATAATCTTCAGAATCACACGGAAGCTCCTCGGTCCGGAATTGATTATTAAACACACCAATAACGGATATTTGACCACGACCCGAGCTTACAGCGAGGCGCAATGGAAAGATCCAGATGCGATCGTCGGGACAGAGCATTTATTGCTGGCACTGATCGGTGACAATGCGCCGCAAGAGCTGTCTGGTTTTAAGGAATGGCACGAACAGTTGATTCACCAGATAGCAGACCACGGCGGCTGGACTGAGGCAGAAAGGGCCGAATCACTCCAGGAGAACCAACTGGAATTTGCAAACTTTCCTCCGAATTTGGCGGCCATAGCCTTCAGGAAACAAGGCATTACAGCGGAAGCCGCCAGGGCAGTGGTTCGGAAGCTGAAGAAGCCCAAGCCCGGTAAGGCAAATCCAGGGCAAACAGAAAGGTTCACGAGAGCTTGTGACCGATCCCGCAAGTTGGCTCGTGGGTTGAGCGATCCAGAGCACCTGCTTCTGGCTCTTCTAGAGATGGAAGAAGGCGGAGCACACAAAGTCATGATGACACTAAATGTTGATCGTGATGTGCTTCGGGCAGACATTTTGAAATTGATGAGCGAAAACAGCGATCAAACTCTAGTTGATTGATACGCTAAACACCAGCGGAACGCTACTCTGCAGTCAAACCACCGGCAAGGTCTGGGAACTCATAAGAGCGCGCCTTGCACTGGTGCATCCCCGGAAGCTGATACTGCAGGAGTTCCTCGCTCCGGTCAGCCGACTTCGAGCTCTGTCCACCGGGACCAGAAAATAGCCCGAGGAAAAACGAAGTCGCTAGCATGATAGCGTAAAAGCGGAACATGATTTGATTATACAACTGGATTGAAGGTCTCCCCGATTCTACAGCCAGACATTCGCCACGGACCACGTCGCTGCATAGTACTCGGCGCCCAGAATGAAGACCTCTACTATCAGCACTGAAAGAACAAAGATTCGCTTCTTTCTCCATCCCGGTGAGAGAAGGAAATACAACGCTGCAATCCCAAGTCCAATCAGAGCAATTTCTGCGCCATAGGTAAGAACATGCATCTCCCAGCTATTTTGGAATGCGCCCCACGTGTGGCTCTCAGGTCGGGAACTACTCACATAGACCGCCCATACAGGCATGAACATCACGGGTAGCAAGGGTATTCCCAACTGCAGGTGCTGCCTAAAACCTGACCTGGGACAGGAATATATGGCGCAAAGAAGGGCAGCAGGAAAGACCAGCCCATATGGCGTGAAAAAGATGAACGTCAAGAACCACAATCCACAAAGAGCCATTAGGACGGAACCCACAGCCAGATGCAGGGGGCTTGCGAGAGCATGCCAACCGGGCGGCGTTATCGAACAAAGAGAGCCATAGAGATATCCGAGGGCGATCAGTGATACGACACTGGTCACCGCAATCGCCATGTTCGTACGCGTCTTCGAGTTCATGAGCGAGTCCTCAGAAGATCCAATCTAGACCTGGCGAAGAACTACTGGAGACAGGCACAAACAGTTAATTAACTGTTCTGCTCGGAGCCATTCACGCAACCCTCACGCTCGGGCTGCTTAACTTGCATCATCGAAGCGCTGGCAAGTCCCGCTGAGGCAAACAGACCGACCGAGAGGTTTTCACGATGACCGAGAAATTGCCCGAAATTCCTACACAAATGACAGGAGAGCAGGACCTCGGACCGATGATGAAGTACATGGACGAGCTGGTCCGTGACTGCTGGGGAAAAGGCGCGCCCTCCATGATCGATAAAGAGACGAGCGACAAACTGACCGAGCGCTATCTGCCTCACTGCCCGTTTCCGGACGATCCCTTGCCGGGCGAGCCGCAGCCGAAGAACAAGGACGACGACCAATTCGTCGAAGTCGAGGACTTCAACGAGTGGCTGAAGAGACAGCCGGAAGATACGCCTCCTTCCCCCGAATTGATCGAAACCCTGAAAAAGTACGAGAAAGACTTAGAATATTTACAAGGATGGAAGCCGAAGCCAGACTGCAAAGCAGGAAGCTGCTGACTGAACCAGCGCAGCCGGTCAAAGCCTCCAGAAGGAGTCCCAATAGCCGAACGGGGGCTCCTTCAACTCCGGCTCCGAAACGCCCGCAGCCTTGAGTCGCTCGAGCCAGGACGGCCGGGACAGCTCATCGACATACTCACCGGTAGTCGTATTGAGGACGAAGTATCCATCCTTAGTACATTCTGACTCATCGCCATGGATTCTTGTGTTGAATCCGGTCACCATCTGCTTATCCGAGAAGTATCTCTGCACATTACCTCCCTGAATCTCATGATCTAAGCCACAAATAACGACTTCGGACCCGTTTGTTCTGACCAAATTGAAGCCGTTGCCCAGCGCCCTTTCATACTCACCGTTGATCGGATTGAACTGATTGAATACCAGTAGCCATGCGATTCGGCAAAGAACCGGCACGGCAAAAACCAGAATCACTCCGAGTTTCAAGCGAATTGCAAAATTCGGGGTCATTTCTCGTCCTTCAAGTAATGCCAAATCGAAAACTCCGGACACGGGTCCCCCCCGAATTTGTCTGGCTTCTTAGCTCTGAGATATTCACTCTTTCCGCCCCCTGCTCCTATTGGCGGATAGTTCCAGGCTTTACTTTGCAAGGAAGCTAGCGAGAGAATTTTCGGGACAATTTCTTGCGTTAGATACCCCGGCAGCCTTCTCTGCACTTCGTCGAAGTCTGTGTCCGTTTCGAGATTCAGAAACGGCGCCTCGTCGATACGAAACGACAAATCAGGATACCTATGCTTCGGAGCTTCATGAAACCGGTATTCTGCATTCAAATAGAATGAGTATCGAGCTGAGCTCTCCTGCAAATGAATGGTCACATCTGAGTCTTCAGTCCGCTTGGTCCAACGTGTCCCCTTGCGCTTAAACCCGAGCGGCTTCAGGATTGTAGAGACAAGACGAAAGAAGACCTCCTTTCGATCATCCAATTCTTTGACTCGTTCTCCTGGCAGACGCACGTTATCACCCTAATGGTTAACATCCAGATAGGCTCTGGAGACTCTGTCGCCGCTCAATTCGAGACACAAGAAGCACCAGTCCTCGTCATCGGTGACATCATATATCATGCCACCCTGCGGTTGGTGGTATGCGAAAGGTCCATCGTATTCGGCTCCGAGAAGTTTCAATACTCCGCTTCTGGTGCTGCCCTCTAAGGCTCTACCAACAACGATGAGATCTGCAAGGCGGCTTC
>JAGQHH010000293.1 GCA_020431945.1 Cyanobacteria bacterium HKST-UBA02
CAAATAGTTCTGTGAATATCCCGGCACCGCCCCCGGAGCCCTCCGGATTCCTGCCGGATCTGCCGGCACCGCCTCCCATAGAGAGCGCTCTGCCGCCTGTGGTGAAAGACTCGGTCAAATGGGTAGTCGAGATGTTCTCGGGAAGCAAGAAGGAGCTGTATGAGGTCCCGGCAACCAGCCAGTAGACGCAGCCGCCTGCAGGCAGCTGTGACCGGAGCAGGAATGCGCAAGAGCATGCCTGTAAAGACTGGTATGCGTTCGGCCCGGGGCTCGATCCTTCCTCTCATCGCTTTTCTCCTCGCCCTCACTGTTGCTTTTCTGGCCCTCACCATCGATGTGATGCGCTCGGTCTACACCTGCGACAAACTGCAATCAGCCGTGGAATCAGCCGGTCTTGCAGCCATGTGCCAGGCCGGCAATACAACCGGCACCGCCTATGATGTCACCGCCCAGAACAATGTCATCAACCGGCTCCAGGAGCTCGGAGGCAGCACCGGCCCGGCCTGGAATCAGGCGCCTGCCGGTCCGGCTTCCACAAGCGGTCCCTTCGATACGGATATAACCTTCGATACCGGCAGCTCCGATCTGTTCTATCCCAACCCCGACGATCCCCAGGAGTTCTTCCTGAGAGTGACGGCAAGACGGGACGGCGCCGATTCGCTTTCCATGTTCTTCCTGCCGGCCATCTATGCATTCAATACCTGGGCCGGGCTGCCTGTTCCTCCTGGACTCAGTCAGGTCTCCCCCTATCGTAGCGTCGAGGTGATCAGCCAGCCGGCCAGGAGAATCGGCGCCGGTCTCGCCGATCCCACCCAGGCTCCCGACGCATTTTCCAGAACTGCTACTTTTCCTTTTGCCGTCGGTCTCAGCGAATTCGAGACAGCCCGGAGCACCACCGGCTGGCAACCTGTCAATCTGGTGTCCAGCACCACCGGCGCAACCACATCCTCAACCGCCCTGAAAGGCGCCTTTGTAAATGTGGCGCGCAACCAGTCCGGCACCGGCGACTATCACG
The DNA here is from genome assembly GCA_020431945.1 of Cyanobacteria bacterium HKST-UBA02. The sequence continues at coordinate 1,016 of JAGQHH010000293.1, forward strand.
GGCAGGCTAGCGGCAGCTCAGCCGTCGATGAGCTCATGGCTCTCCTGGACTATTTTAATGTCAGCCCTCCGGCCTCTTCCCTGGCCCCCGGGGTCGTGGAGAAGGAGAGTATGCTCTCCGCTTTCGATCCGGCAGCAGCTGAATTCAAGAATATGGTGGACAACGGACAGCTACCCCTGAGACTGCAGGCTCTGGACGGCAGCCAGTACCTGGTGGTACCAGTGGTGCTCGAAGCACCCAGCGGCACAGCCAACCAGCAGCTCTCGGTAGCCGGCTTCGCCCGCCTCAGGCTGAGACTCGTCTCGGTATCATCCAGCCAGCTCAATCTGGAAGCGGAGATAGGCGACGCCGCACCTGTTTTCAACGCCACCGTCGGAGATGGCAGTTTCTATACCGGTCCGGCCCGGGCGATAAATGCCGACAGTGCCCTGTTCGCCCAGCGTATCGATCCTGCCATAACCGTCGACAGCCTGGCTCTCGCCCCGAGGCAGCGCGGGATTGTGCTGGCTCCGAGCATCTCACCCCGCCCCCTGGGCAAAATCAAGCTTGATTGAGGAGACTATTCGTGTTCAGCCTGTTTGGAAAACGACCGGAGATAAAAGCTGACGGCACCATGGCAATGGCAGCCGGCGTCTTGATGCCGGACAACAGCAAGACAGCGCAGAATCCTGCAAAGGACCCTTCGAAAAATGCCGACTATGCTCAGAGCGCACCGGGCGGGAGCAAACCAGCCCCGGTAATCGGTATCCTCGGTGCCAAGGGAGGTGTCGGCGCCACCACCCTCGCCATCAACCTCGCTGTCGCCCTGGCAGCCACCAGAAAGACTACTCTCATCGACACCAATGTCCAGCAGCCTGATGTCGCCCTCATGCTCGGTAATCAGCCGAAATACACCCTCGCCGATCTGCTCGACCGCCGGGAGCACCTGGACGAAAAGGTCCTGCAAGCCTGCTGCGAGACTATCGAGGTTCCGGAAGGAAAACTCGACTTCGTCTCGCCGCCCCTGGACCTGGAAGAGAGCCTGTCTATGGACTTGCGGGGTCTGGCAGACTGCCTTCCCGCCCTGCGGAGCCATGCCGGTCTGGTGGTGCTCGATCTCTCCAAGCAGCTCGACAGTGCTTTCATGAGTCTCATCGACCAGTGCCACTTCATAGTCATGGTTCTCGAGCCCTCTCTCACCGGCATCCTCGCCGGCAAGCGCTGGCTAGCCGCCCTCCTGGATCTCGGTCTCACCCAGGACCGCATCGGTATCGCCGTCAACCGCTCCGGCGGGCGCATGAAACATCTGGAAGCGGAGATCACTTCGACCCTGCCGGTGAGCGCCCGCTGGCGCCTGCCAAGCTCATTCGCCAGCCTGGAGGAATCCTGCCTGGCCGGCGAGCCCGCCCTGGTACGCCTGCCCAGAGACGGCTATAGCAAGGCCGTACGACTGATCGCCCGGGATCTTATTAAGGAGATTGCTGACTGATGTCGAGACTCAGAAAAATCCTTGCCAAGCGTCACCGCGATCTGAGCGAACCCTCGCCAATTTCGGCCGATACCGACAAGACTGCCGAGCAATCCCCGGTCCCGGTAGAGGAGCCTCAGTCCGTCACCAAGGAAAGCTCCGAGCAGCCGGTTTCGGCGGAATCGGCCGAAGAAAACAAGAACGCGAAAAAACCCCGGGCTCGTCTATCTCTTTCCCTCGGCACGAACAACAAGGGCAGTCTCTCCACCGCCGAATACGACAAGATAAGCTCTTACCAGGCGCTGAAGACCAAAATCCATGCACGACTGATCGAAGACATGGATATCGGCGTCCTCATGCAACTTGACGGCTCCGAGTCGGTAGAGACGGCAATTGAAGAAACCGTTCATATATTGCTGGAAGAGGAGCGCCTGCCCCTTTCCCGCAGCGAGCGGGAGACCCTGGCCCAGGACGTTCTCTATGAGACCCTCGGTCTCGGCCCCCTGGAGCCGCTTCTCGGCGATGCTCAAATCAACGACATCCTGGTGAACGGCGCTCATAGCGTCTGGGTAGACCGGGACGGCAAGCTCGTCCAGACCGAGATCAGATTCAAGGACGATAACCATCTGCTCCACGTGATCAACAGGATAGTATCGCGGGTGGGGCGGCGCGTCGACGAATCCTCTCCCATAGTCGACGCCAGACTGCCTGACGGATCGAGGGTGAACGCGATTATTCCGCCGCTTTCCATGGACGGTCCCATTCTTTCGATCAGACGTTTTCGCCCGACGCCCTTCAGAGTCGAGGACCTCCTCAGTCGCAACGCCCTCAGTCAAGGCATGGCCGAATTCCTGGAGACTGCCGTAGAAGCCCGGCTGAATATCCTGATCTCCGGCGGTACTTCGGCGGGCAAGACCACCCTTCTCAATGTACTGTCAGGCTATATATCCGACCGCGAGCGCATCGTCACCATCGAAGATACCGCCGAGCTCCGTCTCCAGCAAAGACATGTGGTGCGCCTGGAGTCGAGACCGGTCAATATAGAAGGCCGTGGCGCCGTAAGCCAGCGCGATCTGGTGAAAAACGCCTTGCGGATGCGTCCGGATCGAATAGTGGTCGGAGAAGTGCGTGGCCCGGAAGCCCTTGATATGCTCCAGGCAATGAACACCGGTCACGAAGGCTCGCTAACGACACTGCACGCCAACTCCCCCAGAGATGCCCTGAGCCGTCTGGAGACCCTGGTTCTGCTCTCCGGCGTGGAATTGAGCCAGAGAAGCATCCGGGAGCAGATCGGGGCAGCTTTCGATCTGGTCGTCCAGATCAAGAGGCTCACCGATGGGACGAGAAGGGTAGTCAGCATTACCGAAGTCACCGGTGTTCAGGAAGGAATCATCAGCATGCAGGAGATCTTCGCCTTCAAGCACGATGAGACCGGCAAAGGCAAGCATGTACCCTGCGGGATCAGACCCATGGTCGAACGCAAGATCCGCGACGCCGGTCTTGCTCTTCCGCGAGAGCTCATGACTCTCAGCCAGGAAACCGGGACCGGCATCGAATTAGACGCCATGCTGGACGCCGAAGCTATTGTCCGAGCTAGCCAGGGAGGGGCTGTATGACCGGCGAGATCATACTTGTCACCTGTGCAGTGATTTCCCTTGTAGCCGGGATCATCGTCACTCGGGTCTCAAGCCGTCAGCGCCAGCGGAATCAGGTACGCAGCCGCCTCAATCTGGTGCAGACACAGTCCCATGACGAGAGAGCCGAAGCAGCCAAACCGGTAAATTTGATCAAGCGCCGCAAAGAGCCGGGCGAATCGGCCCTGGGCACCTTTTTCACTGGAGTCATGGACAGTATCGAGCAACAAAGCGACCTGTCCGGCTGGGGTTTGAGCGTCGACAATATGATTCAGATTGCCATGGTCCTCTTTTTCGCACCGATAATAGTGTCGGTGGCTTTTTCTTTCGAGCTTCTCTTCGCCGTCCTGGCCGGAAT
>JAGQHH010000294.1 GCA_020431945.1 Cyanobacteria bacterium HKST-UBA02
ATACCTGCCACCACAACGGCTATGACCGCCGATGATTTGAGCTGCTCGGCTACGAGATAAGAGCCGTAAGCGACGATGGTAGTGAGGGTGATCTCGAGCAGGTGATCGTCGAAATAGCGAGTGATCCGCGAGCCCAGGAGTCCGACACCGAGACCGACCAGGGCGCCGATAACCACGACTTTGAGGAATTCGAAGATCGAGCCGAATATGGTCAGGGGCGAGGCCGTTATGAAAGCAGTGATCATGACCATTTTGAAAAGGACCACAGCGGTCCCGTCATTGAAAAGGCTCTCCGCCTCGAGCGTCATGCTCAAACGCTTGTCCAGACCGAGCTTGCGAAACAGGGCCAGCACCGAGATCGGGTCGGTGGCGGCGGTCATCGCTCCGAAAAGGAGCGCCGAATGCCAGTCCAGGTTGCAGACATTATGCAGCACCCAGCCGGTGATGAACATCGAGATCACGACGCCAATCGAGGCGAAAGCAGAGACCGGTCTCCAGACCTGTTTCAGCTCCCCGAGCTTGATGTTCCAGGAAGCCTCGAAAAGAAGCGCGGGCAGACAGACGAAAAGAATCAGATCCGGCGTCATCTCGACTTTCGGGAATAGATGCGTAGAGCCAATCACCAGCCCGACTATGACGAGAGCCACCGAATAGGGCAGACGCACCCATTTCACGGCGAAACCCACTGCCGATGCCACCATCAGGAGGACCATCAGAATCTCGACACCGTGAGCTGTGTGCAGCGTTGCTTCCATTCTTCCTAGAAAAGCCCTTCGCGCATGGCTTTCACTGCAGCCTGGGTACGATCCGATACCCTGAGCTTCTCCATGATGTGTCGCATGTGGGTCTTCACTGTCTCCACACTCAAGACCAGCTTATCGGCAATCTCTTGATTGGAGTTGCCGTCCACCACCAGGCGCAAAACCTCGAGCTCGCGCTTGGAGAGGGTGGAGGTGATGGAGCTGGTATCGGTCTTGTCGTTCTGGGTCTCGGCTCCCCGGGTGGAAGCCTTGAGCACCCTCATGGCGATGCCGGGATCGAGCCAGGCCGCTCCTTCCGCCACTGAGCGGACAGCCATGACCAGCTGGCTGCCCGGGGTCTCTTTCAAGCAATAGCCGTCTGCCCCGGCTCCCAGGGCAGCAAAGATATGACGATCGTCATCGTGAGAGGTGAGCATCACCACCCTGATGCTCTCAAAGCGCTCTTTAATGAGCCTGGTAGCCTCGATTCCGTCCACCAGGGGAAGACCGATATCCATGATCACCACGTCGGGCTTGATCTGCTCTACTTTCAGAACGGCCTCCCGGCCGTCCTGGGCGAGCCCCACGACTTTCAGACCATCGGTCTGATCGATGAGGACTTTCAAGCCTATCCTGACAATCTCCTGATCATCGACGATTACGACCGAAATAGGCGATGCGGCTACCTGGTCCAAGAGCTTTCTCCTTTTGAGCTTTTCAGGTCGTCTCTAGGAGCAGCCTTTTCAAGACCTTGCCTGTGGAATTGCGAGGAAGCTCCTCCCGAAATTCTACCAGCCGCGGGACCTTATAAGGAGCCAGGTGGGCTCCACAATACGCTTTCACTTCATCTTCTGCGAGGCTGAAACCGGAGGCAGGCACGACAAAGGCTTTCACCCGCTCGCCCATATACTCGTCCGGCACCCCGACCACGGCGACATCGGCGATTCCAGCCATTTTGAGGAGAACCTGCTCCACCTCGGCAGGATAGATATTCTGGCCGCCCCTGATTATCAGCTCTTTGCTGCGCCCGACGATGAAAAGATAGCCGTCTTCGTCCAGATAGCCCAGATCGCCGGTGAGGAAGAAGCCATTGTGGAAGGTCGATGCCGTGGCCTCCGGCAGATTGTAATAACCGAGCATGACATTCTCGCCCCGGATCGCCACCTGGCCGACATTGGCGGCACCGCCCCCGAGGGGCTCGAGATCCGCGCCGAGTATAGCTACTTCCACCCCGGGAATGGCGGGACCGGCAGAGCCGATTTTCTGGGCGCCGGCAGTAAGGGGTGTCAGGGTAGCCACACAGGCTGATTCGGTCATGGCATAGCCCTCCAGGATCGGGCAGGCGAAGGCGTTCTGCACACGCTCCACCAGCTCGGGAGGGATACTGGAGCCGCCCACCACGCCGAAACGCAGCGAGCTCAAATCGAAGGAGCCCTTCTCGATCTCCATGGTCATGAATCGGAACATGGCTGGCACTGCCGGCAGTACCGTGACTCGATGCTGTTCGATTTCGCCGAGGGCACCACGGGCATCGAAACTCTGCATGATCGCGATGGCACCGCCTTCTAAGAGTGTGCCTACCAGCACCACCACCATGCCGTAGATATGGCAGAGGGGCAGGACCGCCAGCAGGCAGTCACCGGGAAAGACCTCAAGACGGCTGCCCTTCATGGTATTGGCGGCCATGAGATTGCCATGGCTCAGCATAGCCCCTTTGGGCTTTCCTGTAGTCCCGGAGGTATAGACGATCAGAGCCAGGTCCTCGCGATCGGGTCCCTCCGGAAGCCGTGTCACCGGGAAATCTTCGATGAGGGAGACAGCCCGGACCGGCACTGTCCTCTCGCCAGGTTCTTCATAACAAATAAGCTCTTCACAACAGAAAACAAGCGCCAGCTTGCCGGCCAGGCATGGTCTCAGCTCCGCCATCAGGCTCTCGTGAGTGATCACTGCCAGGGCGCCGGAATCGCCAAGAATATGGTCGATCTCCTCGCTCTTCAAAAGCGGATTGATCGGCACCACCACTGCGCCCAGCCGTAGAACAGCGAAAAAAGAAACCACGAAATCAGGATGATTGAGGAAGAAGATTCCGACCCGGTCACCACTCTTGATACCAGAACCGGCAAGCAGGGATGCCAGGGCCTCGACCCTGGCCGCCAGGGTTCGGTATGTGGTGAGACTATCGCCGAAGCGCAGGGCGACCCTGTCGGCATGACTGCGGGCGGACCGGCCGAACAGATCTATTACAGTCTGATTGGGGACAGTATCATTTCTGTCCCGCAAAGAAATAGCGCTGGTGTTAGAAACAGACACGTCAGGCATAATTGAGAAGTTTAGCCGATTTTCCTTAACAACTTGTTAATGGTTCTTAATTAGAACCCTTACTTCTCTAGAAGAACCGCCTCGACGCCGTCCTCGTGCTCCAGGAGATACTGGCGCTCCGGAGCGATATAGCCGTAATTGACGAGCTGGCTTTGGAACTCCCCCTTCTCGAAAGTGAGGAGCCATTCGTTATAGCCCTCGTTCTCATACTCCAGGCTGATTCCGTCGTCCTCGGTAAACAGCCCGATACCCCGGTCGCCATAGCACCGGAAAGTGATCGGTGCCGCCTCGTATTCGGCGGTGCTCTGCATCACCGGCGAATAGGGGATGATCGAGCCGTCTCTTACGAAAGCAGGCACCCGGCCGAGTTCCATATTTAGCGTATGCAAGCGCCCTCCATTGAGGGGGGCTCCACCCTCGAAAGGATGCCAGAGCCCTTCCGGAAGATAGACGGTCCGGCGCCGGGCACCGCGCCTGAGTACCGGAGCCACCAGGATATCCCGGCCGAAAAGGAACTGGTCCTCGATCTCGTAAACATTCTCGTCCCCGGGATAGTCCCAGAATAGCGGTCTCATCAGGGGAGCGCCGTTGCGATAAGCCTCCCAGAAGAGGTTGCGTATATAAGGAAGCAGACGATACCTGGTCTCGATCAGGTGACGGCAATACGCTTCGGTCTCCGCTCCGAAAGCGAAGGGCTCCTGGAGACGGGTCTTCATAGCCGAATGATTGCGGAAAAAAGGATAGAAGATACCGACTTCGTACCATCTGACAAGCATCTCCGGCGAGCAGTCGTCGCCGAAGCCGCCGATATCCACACCACAGAAAGGCACTCCGGAAAGACCCATATTGACGAGCATGGGCACGCTGAGAGAAAGATGCTCCCACCAGGACATATTGTCCCCGAGCCAGACCGCGGCATACTTCTGGATACCGGCATAACAGGAGCGGGTGAGAACGAAAGGTCTCTCATCCGGGTTCATGGCAGTAAGACCCTCATGGGCCGCCCTGGACATGAGCATGCCGTAGAGGTTGCGAACCTCGAAATGACCGACCTCGCCTTCCGGAGCTTGCTGGACGAACATCTGATGCCGGGGATCCGGAAGCTCGACGGCATCCACAGGCAGCGGAGGGTCCTGCTGCCCGATCATCTGGGGCTCGTTCATATCGTTCCAGACGCCTTTGATACCGTTGTCGGTGAAGAATCCCTGCATGGCCGCCCACCAGACCCGCACGTCATGCCTGAGAAAATCGGGAAAGACACATTGCCCCGGCCAGACCTTGCCGACAAACGGTTTGCCGTCGCCTTTCTTGACGAAGAAGTCCCGTTTCATGCCGTCCTGGTAGACGCCGAAACGAGCCTCTTTCTTGACCCCGGGATCGACAATCGCCACGACGTTGAAATCGTCGTCGGCGAGATCCGCCACCAGACCGCCCAGGTCCGGGAAGCGTTCGGGATCACTGGTGAAGACCCTGTATTCATCCATATAATCGATATCGAGCACCATGGCGTCGCAGGGGATCTTGCGCTCCCTGAACTGCCTGGCGACTTCCCTCACCGTCTTCTCGTCCGGGTAGCTCCAGCGCGACTGCTGGTGACCCAGTGCCCAGTTGGGCGGCAGCTTGGTGCGCCCGGTCAGGCTCGTGAAGGCGGCCAGAAGATCGGGCAGCGAGCATTCATCGAAAGCATAGAGAGTAAAGCCCCGCCTTGAGAGCAACTCGATGGCGCCTTCCCCATCGAGCTCGGCATCGAGCGACCAGCGCTGGCGGGCTGGGCTGTCGAGGAAAAATCCCTGGTACCGGCCCTGGTGCGCGACAATCAGCAGGGGTATGGACTTGTACATCGGATCTAAGGACGGAACATGAACAGGATCGCTGTGATTGAACAGCGTATGGGCACGTCCACGAAGATTCAGTCCGGAAAGACGCTCGCCCAGACCGAAACAGTAGGCGCCTCGCGGGAGCTTGAAATAGAAATCCCAGCGACTCTCGGAGGACTGCTGCCAGACAAGACCGAGGGGAAGGTCCTGCGGGTCTTCCTTTTTGACCCCCTTCCAGTCGAAAGCTTCGGCTCGATCGACTACCGGGTCCGGTCCCTCCGCCGGATCACTGACGGCGAAAGACAGCGGTGGCCCCTGAGTACCGGCAGGCGCGACGCTCAGGCGAGATACCCGCACACCCTGGACGTCGGCGCGGTCGAGGCTGGCTTTTCCCTTGAAAATATTCTCGGGTCGCTCGGAGGCATCTCCCCGGGTCTTGAGCTTTCGGGCTTCCAGCCAATCGGCGGGCGATTCGAGCTGTTTCAAGTTGCTGTCCTCCGTAGTGAAAAGATAAAACTCAGCGCGGGGTCTTCT
>JAGQHH010000295.1 GCA_020431945.1 Cyanobacteria bacterium HKST-UBA02
CAACGTGGAAGGGCTGCGAGAGGAAACGCTGGATCTTCCGGGCGCGAGACACGGACAGCTTATCTTCTTCGGAGAGCTCGTCCATACCGAGGATGGCTATGATGTCCTGGAGGTCTTTGTATTTCTGGAGGGTCTGCTGTACGCCCCGGGCGACGTTGTAGTGCTCTTCACCGACAACTTCGGGCTTGAGAGCGGTACTGGTGGAAGCCAGCGGATCGACGGCGGGGTAGATACCGAGCTCGGCGATCTGACGGCTCAACACCGTGGTGGCGTCGAGGTGACCGAAGGTGGTGGCCGGAGCCGGGTCGGTAAGGTCGTCGGCAGGGACGTAGACGGCTTGCACCGAGGTGATGGAGCCGTTCTTGGTGGAGGTGATCCGCTCCTGGAGCTCGCCCATCTCGTTACCCAGGGTAGGCTGGTAGCCCACCGCCGAAGGCATACGTCCGAGGAGCGCCGATACTTCGGAGCCGGCCTGGACGAATCTGAAGATGTTGTCCACGAAGAGAAGCACGTCTTGCTTACTGACATCGCGGAAGTATTCGGCGACGGTGAGAGCCGAGAGACCGACCCGCATTCTGGAGCCGGGCGGCTCGTTCATCTGACCGTAGACCAGGGCGACTTTGTCGATAACTTTCGATTCGATGAATTCGTTCCAGAGGTCATTACCTTCACGGGTACGCTCGCCCACTCCGCCGAACACGGAGTAGCCGCCGTGGTGCATGGCGATGTTGTGGATGAGCTCCTGAATGATAACTGTCTTACCTACGCCGGCTCCGCCGAAGAGACCGACCTTACCGCCTTTGATATAGGGCTCGAGAAGGTCGACGACTTTGATACCGGTCTCGAACACCACAGTCTGGGTATCCAGCTCGGTAAGGTCAGGGCACTCGCGGTGGATGGGCCAGTGGGCTTCGGCTTCGATAGGACCGGCTTCGTCCACCGGCTCGCCCAGCACATTCATGATCCGTCCCAGGGTCTTGACGCCTACAGGCACGGTGATAGCGCTCTTGGTGTCGGTGGCTGTCATGCCGCGGGTGAGACCGTCGGTGGAGCCCATGGCTACCGTTCGGACGCGGTTGTCGCCGAGCATCTGCTGGACTTCGCAAATGACGCGGCGCTTCTCGCCTGCCGGGTTGGTGCCGGTGATTTCCAGCGCGTGGTAGATCTCGGGAAGGTGCCCGCTGGCGAACTCTACGTCGACGACGGCTCCGATAACTTGTACTACGCGACCTTGGGTGCCGGTGGGGGCCTCGAGAATTGTGCTCATTGTTTCTCCCAGTGCTATCTGCGGTTGCCTGTTTCTTATAGACAAAGACAAAATCTTATCAGCATAGGATATCTGTTAATCCCTGCCTGGCAGCGGTCGTTTATGATACTTTTCGTATGAGGTCAAATTTTCTAAATATCTCTTGAACAATCCCAAGTATCGGCGTTTCGTCTCCGACTTCGTAAAGTTGCTCCTGCTGGTGGTTTTCGGCACCGTGGGTTTCATGCTCGTGGAGCACTGGAGTTTCCTCGATTCTCTTTACATGACCGTAATCACGCTGACCACCGTGGGTTACGGGGAGGTCTATCCTCTTGACACCAATGGCAAGATCTATGCCGTGGTTCTCATCCTCATAGGTGCCGGCGTCGTTCTCTATATCCTCGGCGATATGGTAGAACTCTTGATCGATATTAACCTCGGAAGGCGCATGAAATACAGGATCATCAAGCTCAGCGACCACCAGATCGTCTGCGGTTTCGGACGGACCGGCCAGGAAGTGGCGGAGCATTTCAGAGAGAACCGTATCCCCTTCGTGGTTGTCGAGCAGGACCCCCAGGTGGTCCGGGAAGCCGAGGATATGGGCATGCTGGTGCTGGAAGGAGACGCCTCCACCGACGAGGTTCTCCTGGATGCTCAGATTGCCAAGGCCAGCGGTATAGTCTGCGCCCTGCCCGACGATACTCAAAATACATTTATCGCTCTCACCGCCAAGGGTCTGAACGAAAATATAGATATAGTATCCCGGGCCGCGAACCCGGGCTCCGAAGCAAAACTCAGGCGTGCCGGCGCTCGCATGGTCATCTCGCCATATGTGATTTGCGGCCAGCGTCTGGCAGCAGCCGTAACCCATCCGCTGGTGACCGAATTCCTCGACGTGGTCATGCACACTCCCGGAAAGGACCTGCGAATGGAGCAATTCCCTCTGCACATGCCCTCTAAATTGATCGGTTTGACCCTGAAAAGCGCCAACATAAAACAGAGATCAGGGGTTATGATCCTGGCGGTTAAACAAAATGGTAAGCTGATTACTAATCCTTCACCGGATCTTGTATTCGGTGCCGGAGACGAGCTGATAGCCTTAGGGGCGCAGCAAGAGCTGGAGAAATTAGCCGAGCTCGTGGGAAGAAAGGAAAGCTGAGGAGTAGATATGACAAACGAGCCGCCCGCACAGGACGACGCCATCATCACCCTTGAGGGAGAAGACGGGACCTCTCATACTTGCCAGATTCTTGACATTATCGACTTCGAGGGCAATCAATACGGGATACTGATCAAAAAGCCGGACCAGAGCGCCGCTCCGGATGGCGAGATCGAAGAGGAGTCCCTGGTGATCATGCGCCTTATCGAGAAAGACGACCAGCATATATTCCGCACCATCGAAAGCGACGAGGAGTTCGCCCGGGTGGTGGCTTATGTCGAAGAGATCGCCAGGGCTGCCGTAGCCGGGGAAGATTGAGCGCAAACGGGCCGGTATGAAAGAATAGAGTAAGAAAGGCAGTCGTCCGCGAGGCACACGAGCAATGTCCGACAGGAGCGTTGAGGACTGGATCGGGGCTCAGTATGGCGACTACACTATCCAGGAGCTGGTGGGCGAAGGCACGTTCTCCATGGTCTTCCGGGCTGTCGATCGATTCGGCGGCCAGGAGAGAGCCCTGAAGATACCCAGGCCCTATATCAGCGCCCGGGAAAAGCCCGACGAGTTCATTCCCACGCAGGTTTTCATCCAGCGTGCCGACCGTTATTCGCCCCAGGAGGCCTCGCCGGTTCATATCCAGAAGATCCAGGTGGCCAGGACCAAGGCTGTGAACGACCGGGGTCTGGTATCGGTGGACCGCTATTCTTTCGAGAAGGACAAAGCCTTCACCCGAATGCCGCTTCTCTCCGGCAAGACCTATCGCCAGTACATGCGGGCGGGTCCGGTGCCGATCACGCTCCTGCGCAACATAGCCAGCACTCTCGAGCGGCTGAGCAACAACGAGGAGTTCGGCTATCATGGCGACGTCAAACCGGAAAATATGATTGTAACCACCGATGGTGTCATCCTGGTGGACTGCGGCTATTTCGGATCCATAGAGATGGACGAGGACGAGATCTACGAGCAGAAGGCTCTGATCGTTACCACGCCGCGCTATTATCCGCATCTAAAGGCAGACGATCTGCTGGCTTTCGGCCTGATTCTCTGGGAGACCGCCCTGCGCCAACCGTTGTTGAGCTCGGTGGCTTATTCGAGAGATTTCGAGCTGGACGAGGTCGCCGAGGAGCTTGTCGAATCCGTCCACCAGGAGGAGTCCCTGGGCAACTTTCATTTCTCCCAGATCCTCGACGCGGCGCCGCCCTCCGATTTCCGTCCGGGCATTCCTTCGAGGGTGGAGGAGTTTCTGCTCAAAGGGGTGCGCTTGAAATTCAGGGATGATAACATCCTCGATGTGGTCGAAGGTTTCGAGAGTTTCGAAGAGCTCGATGTCGAGCTGGGCAACCTTATCCGAAGCGGAATCCACTACCTCTGAGTCTTTATGAGTTCAGAAGAGCAAATCCCCAACGGCGAGATCTGCAGAGTCTGCGGCAGTTCTTTGAGCGACTGCAAATGCTCCACTGTGTTCGTCCGCGAGCAGGGCGGCGGGAGCCAGGGCATCACAGAGGTCCTGCCGGCGGCTCGCCCGCTTCATCCGGATGGAGAGGAGCTCGACAACCGCTATCGCATAGTCTCGATGATCGGCACCGGCGGGATGGGCACCGTATATGAAGCGGAGCATCTGGTCCTGCTCAATCGTGTGGCGATCAAGATTATGCGTGCGGAATTCGTCTCCGACCGCGCTGTTACTGCCCGCTTCGAGCAAGAGGCCAGGGCTTGCGCCGGGCTCACCCATCCCAATCTGGTGTCGGTCTATGACTGTGGTAGTACTATCAGCGGTGAGCCTTATCTGGTCATGGAGTTTCTCTCGGGGCCCAATCTCGGCGAGGTGATCAGGAGCCAGGGCGCGCTTTCCTCTTCCCGATTCTTCGATGTCATGCTCCAGGTGCTGCGAGGGCTTTCTTATGCCCACAACCACGGGGTCATCCATCGCGATCTCAAGCCTGCCAACATCATCATCGAGCCCGGACCCGAGGGGCGCGAGCTCCCCAAGATCGTCGATTTCGGCGTCGCCAAGCTCGAGGAGTTCGGCCCGGCTATGCAGATGCTCACCCAGACCGGCGAGGTATTCGGCAGCCCTTCTTATATGAGCCCGGAGCAGTGCAAGGGGCTCGCCGTCGATGCTCGCTCGGACATCTACGCTCTCGGCTGTGTCATGTATGAAGCCCTCACAGGCAGGCAGGCTTTCGCCGGGCACAATATCATGACGGTGCTCGATATGCAGCTCAATGCGAGCCCCCCTGATTTCAGTTCGGTGCCCGACAGTGAGGGGCTTCCCGGGCCCCTTTGCGATGCCGTGATGAAATGTCTGGCCAAAGATCCCGATGAGCGGTTTCAAACCTGCGAAGAGCTCATTGCGCATCTCGAGCGGGTCAGGGACGATATGCTCGGCACCTATCGTCTCCAGATCGGCAATCTCAACGTATCCGGGGAAGTCGTGCTCTCCTCGGTGACCGCACTGGCGGTAGTGGCATGCCTGGTGGGTTTCCTCTTTCTCATGCCCCGGGATCTGATTGCCGGCCTCTCAGGCTCCTCCGGTATAAGCGGCGGTCCAGCCGATTCGACCACGACGATGATGGCGGCGAACTCTCTTACATGGTATGCCGACAAGAAAGGCATGAGCGCTTTCGCCACGGACACATTCATCGATTCTCTGGAGAAGGCCGTCAAAGACAGGGCCCCGGCTGCTGTTCAGCTCTCCCTGGCTCTGCCCGCCATCATGAAAGAGCGTGATGCCCACAACTATCGACTCGGTCTGGGCATCTACGACCGTGTCAAACCGGCTCTCGAGGCTTACCGGAAGAACCATGATAGAGCCCACGCTAAAAACCAGGCCGGTGACCCGGCAGTGGATGCCGGCACCCTGGTCTATTATTACGCAGCCCAGTGTCACGATCGTCAGAATGAGCCCGATGCCGCCTTCGCCCTCTATCAGTCCGGAGTGGAGTTCGCCGATGAGCTCTCCGCTTCACCCTGGGTAAAAGCCCGTATCTACGGACGCTACGCCTCGGCCCTGAGGAAAAAGGAGTCGGGCTCGCGGACTGCTCAGAGACGATTGGAGCAGATCGTCGACCTGATCGAGAAAGAGCCGCCTGAAATGAAGAAGAAGCTTCTCGGTTATGCCGGTGATGCCCTGGTGGACCTCGGCGAGATCAAGCGCTCCCGGGGCGAGAATGATGGCGCCCTGGCGGACTATCGCAAGGCCGCCGGCTATCTCGAAGAGACCGGGGAGAGAGGCGATGCCATAGAAGCCAGGCAGAAAGCCATCAGCCTGCTCGTCTCCATGGGCAAGCACGAAGAAGCCAGGCAAGAGGCGGCGGCGCTCTACTCGGGCCGGATCGAGTCTGCGAAGGCACTCAAGGCGGTGCCTGCTCTCAAGGGGGCATCGCCCCTGGTGCTTGCCGACCGGGGCTGCTATCTCAAGCAGGAGCGTCTACCGGACTATGCACCGAGCCTGCTTGCCTCTCTCGATGCCGCCGAGAAGGCGAACCTTCCGGATATCGATCGACTGGCGATCGGAGCGCGCCTTGCCGAGTTCTACAGCGAGGAGCACCGCAACGATGATATCGATGCTCTCTACCGGCGAATGCTGCCCAGTCTCGACCGCCTGCAGGTAGCGATGAAGGAAGGACATGCCTCGGGAAGCGTCTATTCCGGTGCCGCTCCCCGAATCGCTTATTTCACATCTCTGTCTCTTATCGAGCGCAGTCTCTTTTCGCAATCCGAAAAAGTCCTGGCCGATGGTCTCGACCTTTGCAAGGGGCAGCCGGATGAGACTTTCTGGACGGCGCGCCTGGAGGAGATGATGGGGCAGTCTTACCGGGGCGAGGGGCGTATAGATCTGGCGGAGGAGGAGCTCAAGAAGGCTCTATCCGGTTATGAGTCCGTGGCCGGCAAGAAACACCGCAGCTATGCCGACTGTCTGGCGCATCTGGCCAGGGTTCACGCCGATCAGGGCAAATACGATCAGGCCCGGGCGGAGCTCAATATCGCCATGGAGTGCGTCCGGGGCGACGGCTGGATAAGCTGGCGGATAGACACTTATAAGTCAGACCTGCGTGCCATCGAAGAGGAGCGCAAGAAAGGCGGCAAGTAATCAATAGCTCATCAGGAGCTTGGGTTGCGGCTCCATGGCTTCGGGCTCGCGCATGAGCTCGAAAGCGATTTCTTCCACCACGATCTCCAGTGGTGCCCGGGAGTCGAAGCGGCGCTCTTTGCTGCCGGTGGTCCACATTCCGTCATCGCTCTTGCCGGTGGCATAGACGGTGATATAGCGGCTTCCCCGGTGCACTATATACATGACCGCGTTTTTCTCGAAATCGGCCCAGCGCTCGAGCTGCAATTTGTCCAGCACCGCCGAGCCAGGCCCGTCGGGGTTGTCAGCGGAGTCGAGAGTGTCCACATCCCGGGAAAGACAGTCGTATATATGCGATTTCCAGGTCTCGACCGCGATCACGTCGAAGACCGAGACTGGAGCGACTTCCATGAAGATGCCTTCTTCGTTGGCGGCCATGCGCGGAATGACGACCTTCCGGCCGACGGCATAGACATAAACCCGGAGCATAGTCATGAGTCTACTCTATCACAGCCTCTGGCTCGTCTTCGTCTTTGTCTTCGGGCTTGATGGGCTTCATGGTCGGAAATGCGATGACGTCCTTGATCGAATCCGAGTCGGTGAGGAACATCACCAGCCGGTCGATGCCGATACCGATTCCCATGGTTGGTGGCATTCCATATTCCATAGCGAGGATAAAGTCGAGATCGAGAGGCATGGCTTCTTCGTCTCCGGCGGCTTTCTTGCGGGCCTGCTCTTCCAGGCGGGCTCTCTGATCCCGGGGATCGGTCAGCTCGCTGTAACCATTGGCCAGCTCTCGTCCGAAAACGAAGAGCTCGAAACGCTCCACCTCTCCGGGGTTCTCTCTGTGCGCCTTGGTCAGGGGCGAAATCTCCACCGGATAATCGATGATGAAGGTCGGCTGTATAAGCGTGCTTTCCACTTTCGATTCGAAGATGGCATTGACCACTTCGCCGCGGGTCTTCTCGTTCTCCAGCTCGACGCCGAGCTCCCCGGCGATTGCTTTGCATTGCTCGAAAGTAGCGTCGGCGGTGATGGTCTTGCCGGTCACCTCTTTGATGGCGTCCACCATGCGGACTCTCCGGAAAGGACGGTCGAAGCTTATCGTCTCGCCCTGATAAGAGACGGTGCCGGAGCCGGTCACTTTCGTGGCGCAGTCCAGGATCATCTCCTCGGCGAAGTCCATGAGCTCGTTATAGTCACCATAGGCACAGTACATCTCGAGCATGGTGAACTCGGGATTATGCTTGGGGCTGATACCCTCGTTGCGGAATATCCTGCCGATCTCATAAACACGCTCGAAGCCGCCCACGATCAGGC
>JAGQHH010000296.1 GCA_020431945.1 Cyanobacteria bacterium HKST-UBA02
GACGAGATCGAGAAAGCCCACCCGGATGTTTTCAACACCCTCTTGCAAGTGCTGGACGAAGGACACCTCACCGACTCCAAAGGTCGCCGGGTCGACTTCAAGAACACAGTCATCATCATGACCTCCAATGTCGGCAGCAACTATATCCTCGACTACCAGCTCAAATCGGCGGATAATGCCGACGCCGGCTACGAGGAGATGAAAGAGAAAGTGCTGGAGACCCTGAGACAGAGCTTCCGTCCGGAGTTCCTCAACAGGATCGATGAGACCGTGGTCTTCCACGCCCTCACCGCCGACCAGCTCAAGCACATCGTCGACATCCAGCTCATGTACCTGAACCGCAGGCTGGTCACCCGCAAGATGGAGATCAAAGCGAAAGAGGAAGCCCGGGACTGGCTCGCCAAAAACGGCTACGACCCCGTATATGGTGCACGCCCTCTCAAGCGCCTGATTCAAAAAGACATCGAGAACCCGCTAGCCAAGTACATTCTCGAAGGCGAATTCTTAGACGGCGACACTATAATCATAGATGCCGACGAAGAAGGTCTCGTCTTCGAGAAGGAAGAGAAGCTTGTCTCGGTGTAAGCAGAATCCCTCTTACTTGAGATTGATTGTCACCTTCTCGATGGCACCATTGAAGCGGCTGGCCTCCTCGTCGGCATAAGCCTCGGGAACCACCGGCGTTTCGCGGTCTATACCGACATTGGCGGTCTCGTCGGCGGAGAAGATATTGGGCTGGGTGCGCCCTATCTTGCCGGAGCCGGCTTCTTTGCCGTTGATCGAGATCGTCGCGGTGCCGCCGGCGCCACGCCTGGCGCCGCCTTCATAAGCGAAATCGAGCTTGATGTTGGACTTGCCCGGAGCAAGCGCGGCATCAGACGCCACCGTATACATTTCCCGACCGAGGAAATTATATGTATAGGCAGGCTTGCCGTCTTTGAGATAGAAGCTCCATCCCCCGAACTGGCCGCCCTGGCTGACCAGGACCCCGCTTGCCTTTGCATTTTTGACATCGACGTCGGCAAGGATCTCGAAAGAGCAGTTCTTCGTATTGATGAATCCGTTCTCCAGCAAGAATCCCGCCCCGGAATAAAGCGTCAGGGATTTGCGGTCGCCCATGATATCCGGGCGTCCGGCCACCTTGGAGTTGGCTCGCTCGATACGGCGGTCATCGATGGGAAGAACCTGGTGCTTCACCGCTTCAGCCAGGAACAACGACTGGAGCTCGGCGAGCTTATCCGGATATTTGGAAGCCAGATCCTCGCTCATGCTGAAGTCATCAGCGACATGATAGAGCTCCCATTTGTCGTTCACCAGCGAATTGAGCGGCTTGTCGCCCCAGGGAGTGAGATGCAGGGTGCCGGCGAACCAGCCGTCATAATAGACGCCGCGGTTGCCCATGATCTCGAAATACTGCACCAGATGCCGGTCGCTGGCAGCCGGGCTGTTCCAGGAATAAGCCATGCTCACCCCTTCGATTGGCTTCTGACCGACACCATTGACGATTTTCGGCTGGGGTAGACCGGCAGCCTCGAGCACCGTGGGGGTGATGTCGATTATATGGTGCCATTGCCGGCGAAGCCCGCCCGGATCTTTTATCTTCTCCGGCCAGTGCACCACCATACCCTGGCGGGTGCCGCCATAATTGGAAGCAACCTGCTTGGTCCAGGTGAAGGGGGCATCGAATGCCACGGCCCAGCCGGCAGACATATGAGGATAGGTGTCGCTGCTTCCCCAGTCATCGTAGTGCTTGAGCATCTCATCGACAGTTTCGGAGACCCCATTGAAATAGGTCATCTCGTTGAGCACACCGTTCATAGTGCCTTCGGCGCTGGTGCCGTTGTCACCGGCGATGTAGAAAATCAATGTATTGTCGAGCTTGCCGGACTCATCCACGGCCTTCACCAGACGGCCGATTTCTTCGTCCATCATGTCGACATAACCGGCAAAGACTTCCGCCTGCCTGGCGAAGACTTTCTTCTCGTCGGCGGAGAGAGCTTTCCAGTCTTTGATATCGGTGGGCTTGGCGGCAAGTTTGGTATCGGGTGGAATGACGCCCAGCTTTTTCTGATTCTCGAAAATATGCTGCCTGATCGCGTCCCAGCCTTCGTCGAACTTGCCCTTGTACTTATCGATATAAGCTCTGGGAACATGGTGCGGAGCATGAACGGCGCCCGGGGCGAAGTACATGAAGAACGGCTTGTCCGGTGTCATAGACTGCTGGACATGCATCCACTCGATGGCCCTGGTGGTCATATCATTGAGGAAGTGATAACTGGGATCGCCTTTGCCGGGGTTTTCGATGGGAGTGACTCCGTCATAGATCATCGGGAACCACTGATTGGTCTCGCCGCCGAGAAAACCGTAGAACTTGTCGAACCCACGCATTGTCGGCCAGCGCGTCAGGGGACCCGAAGGGCTCGTCTCCCAGGCTGCCGTGAGGTGGTCTTTTCCGAAATGAGCGGTGCTGTAACCGTTGAGCCGGAGGATCTCGGGAAGCATGGCGGCCTCCCGGGGGATCATGCCGGTGGCACCCGGGTAGGAGGTGGCGATCTCGGTGATACCACTCATATTGACCGAATGATGATTGCGACCGGTAAGTAGAGCAGCGCGACTGGGCGAGCACAAAGCCGTGGAGTGGAAGTGGTTATAGCGTAGACCCGACCTGGCCAGACGGTCCAGAGTCGGGGTCGGAATGACACCGCCGAAAGTGCTCGAGCAACCGAAGCCCTGGTCGTCGGTAAGAATGATGATGACATTGGGAGCCTGGCTGGGAGCTTTGACCTGGAAGACCGGAGGAGCCTTGGTGTCTCTGGCGTCCAGCACCTCGATAGGTTTCAGCCAGGGTCCGGTCATCGGCAGAACGGTCCGGTCCGCAGGCATCTTGTCCAGATCAAAAGATTGCTGTGCTATTGCGGGAGCAATCGAGCCTGCAAACAAGGACGAAATCAGGGCTAAAGAAAAATTTCTCGAGAATTGCACAGTGAAGCCTCCTTGCTCCCAACGGCTGCCAAGCGGCTGTGAGCCGCGGGTTTGCGGATTCTAGCAGCAAGTTCGAAAGCCGTGCGAACAAATAATTTAAGATCGAGGAAGCTCTCGGCGAGCTTGACGAATTTCAGGAGGAGAAGCAATGGGCGGTTTGCGACTGCCACCCGTTCCTGACGAAGCCGCCGCTATAACCGATTGAATCCAGCTCTTTCAGGGTTTAAAGATGCAAACTTGCACCGGAAGATCCTATGAGAATCAAACTCGTCATCGCTGTAATACTTGCTTTCTCGACGACCCAGGGCGCCCTGGCGGACTGGCGAGACGACAATCCGAACAAGCCGAACGGCTATGCGGCGTCCATGGCCCGCTATCACTACGGCACCCCTGGAGGCGACGAGCCGGCAAACGGATACCGGGCAACCTCCATTCGCTCCCGTAACGGACTGGACGGCTATCTTCCTCCGGACCAGGACGACCGCTGGGGCTCGCGAGACGGAGACGACCGGGAGAACCGGTGGGGGAACACCAGCCTGGGGCGCAGTCGGGGTGGCGGGCTGGGAAGACATTTCCGCCAGGGCGTCCAGGAAGGTCAGCAGATGCGAATGCAAGGGACGCAGCAGATGCGAATGCAGCAAATGCAACAGACGAGAATGCAAGAAATTCAACAGATGCGCGCCCGGCAGATGCAGATGCAAATGCAACCCATGGCCAATCAGATGCAGTACCGGAATTTCAATCAGGCCGGCGTTCCTCTGGCCGGTCAGCAACGACTGCAAGCGATCCGCAACGGCTATGCCAACCCGGCGATCCAGCAGCATCCCATTTTCAATTATTACGGGCAGTAGCTATTTGACAGCATCCACGAGAGCAGCCGCCAGACCGCGGCTGGAAAGCTCAGCGAAACTCTTGCTGTCGACTATATCGAACCGGGCACCTTCTCTCAAGAGATTGCTGTCCAGCTCGGGCAAGAGCCTGTTTCCCTGGGATTCGCTACCCACCTGAAGGAAAGTAATCTTGAGCTGGTCCGGACTGGCGAGCTTCAAAGTCGTCTGGCAGATCAGCTCGCGAAGAGAGCGAGCATTGCTAGGAGCACCATCGGTGATGACGGCGATTACCAGAGGACGAGAAAAGCCCCGGACGAAAGCCCGGTCGATCTGCTCTTTGAGAGCGCGGGTGACATTGGTGCCACCTGATGGCGAATAGGTCGAGAAAATTCCCGGGATACCGCTCATGGTGACACCCTCGAATACCCGGGCGTCATTGTCGAAAAGCACCAGATCCATGCGCGAACGCGGCACGTATCGCAGCGATCCGGCCAGACCGGTAAGCTGTTTGCCGGTCCAGTCCCAGCGACTGAGGGAGCCGGGAGCGTCCCTGGTGCTCATCGAGCTGGACTTGTCGATGATCACCACTATGTCGTGATCCTGGAGCTTGATCAGATTAGCCGGAAAAGCCGAGGCGATGGAGTCCACCAGCCTGGCGGGACGCGCCGGAGGTGGAACGGTCTTGAAATTCTGCTCGATAAAAGAGCCGAGCTCGCTGGTTCTGGCGGGTCTGCCCAGGGTGGTCTTAACCGTGGTCAGGCTATAAGTGGGCGCCGGCTCCGGCCGGCTCAGTCTGAGACTCTGGGAAGAGGCCTTGCCGGGCATGAGACCCAGTGTCAGGGCAAGAGCGCAGATAATGGCATAAATCGACTTTCGAGCGTGCATGGCAGGTCTCCCACATGTCTTTCGAGACGCCTGCCGGCGACGAATGTTCCGAACAGTTCTAGCTTATCTCTTCTAGCGTTCTCTCTTGCGCTCTATCCTCTCCCTGTCGCTCCAGTCGAAGCCCGATTCGGTCATCTTTGCTACCAGCTCGGCATTGGCCCGGTCGATGCCGGTCTTGTGGAAGAACTGGAGAGGCGAGCCAAAGGGCAAAGAGCGTTTGAACATTTCAGAAGGTGGATATTTTGCCGCAGCAAGCAGAATCTCCGCCGCCCAGCGCTCGCTCACCGGTCTCTCGAAGTCGTGCTGTTCGGCATATTGTCTGATCTCGTCGGGTTTCAAGACCCCGTCATGATTGCTGTCCATATCATCGAAATACCTGGCTACTACCCGGCGCACATCGGCAGCGGTGGATCGGGCCTGCTCCTCTTTACGCACGGCCCACAGGTCTTCTCTTGAGACACCGCTTCGCTCGCGCCCCCATTCATCGTTGCTCAGAGCCTGCCAGCCATCGATATTGGCTTTGAAGACATCCAGCATTTTCTGCTCTTCCCTGTCGATTGTCCCGGCGAATCTTTTTTCGAAGGAGGCAATCTCGTCTTTGTCGACATAGCCGTCCTTATTGCCGTCCATCAATTTGAAAGTGTCGAGAGCATAGTTGGCATTGGATGTCAGAGTGACATAGCGGTGCTCTCCCACGCAGACAGGACCGTGACAGACCGGCAATTCCTCGATGGAGAGCTGCGGAAGAGCAGCTTCGGTCTTCTGCTGAGCGTCGGCGGCAGCAGGTGAGATTACCACCGGCTCTTCAATCAAGTCCCTGATACTGACACTGGCGGGGCTATCCAGAGAAGGTTTGATCTCGGACGACTGAAACAGGTTTTCCATAGTAAGGGAATCCTCGACAGAGAAACGATTCCCGAAGCATAGTGCCGACCTGTTACCGATCTGTTAAACCAATCTTTTTCTTGAGTCGGCCGACAGCCCCGTTATAGATCTCGTACTCGACTCTCTGCTCGTGACCCTTCGGATTGGCAGCCATGGAACGATCGAACCTCTCCTTGGCCTGGGTGTAAAAGCTCAGAGCCTGATTCTTGTTGCCCTCGGCAGCATAACAGTCTCCAAGATCCTCCAGGGTCTGGGCGACTTCCGGATGGCTCTCGCCCTCGACATTGCGGACGAAAAGAAGAGCTTGCTCCAGGTCTTTCTTAGCCTGGGCGATGTCATTCAATTTCAAATTGCAGAAAGCCAGGAAGCGCAGGTCGGCGCCATAACCCTTGCGCGAAGCCAGAGGGGTTTTGCCTCCCACCTCGACGATACGCCGGGCAGTGTCCCTGGCCATGGCAAAATCCGAGCGGTCCCGGTAGAACCGGGCCATCTGCCTGAGCCCGTTCAGAGATAGTCCTTCGGGATTCCGCTCCACCAGGGCGGAGAGCTGGCGGTAAGTGCGCCCGGCGGCGTCGAAGTCCTCGCGCAAGTCGAAGGACCGGGCCAGCTCGCAGAGACCCTTGAGGATCCGGGGGTCCGAGGCGGCTGTATCCGGAGACATTGCCACAGCGTCTTGAAAGAGATGTTCGGCTTCATAAGGATTGTCCTCCTCGAGCATCTCCTGGGCGAACCTCACATATTTGACGGCTCGTATGGCTGGGCTCTCGGCATCATCGAGATTGACCAGGTGCAGTTTGTCCACAGCCTGGGCCCGACCCTCGATACCGGCATCGACCCCGACGACTTCTTTGCCGGTGACGACAATATCCTGAAAAGAGCCTGGATGGCTGGCGTTGCGAAAGCGGGTCACGACACTCCTGGTCGCACCGGCATCGGCATGAAGGATCACCGAAGCAATGGCGAATGCGAGACTTCGCTTGGTTTTCTCCGAGAGATTGCTATCGAGAGTTCCGTCGAAAAGGATCTGGTCGCCATGGCGGATCAAGTCGAATTTGGCCCCGGGCTCTAGTATCCGGGCTGCGGTAAGCTTTCCGGTAAGCTCGCCCACGGACACCTGAGCATGACCGGGAGCCGACGCCAGCAGGAGCGTCAAGATAGCGATCGATAAATAGACAGGACGAATTCTCATCAGGATTTTTGTTTGTAGGCTGCAATCACCAGGTCGAAAACCTCTTTTATTGGAATCTCCTGTGCCCGAGCATAGTCGGCACAGTCGCTATATTCGGGCTGGACATTGAGCACTTTGCCGGCCCCGTCGCTGGCTACTTTTACCCGTACCCGTCCCGGGCCGGGAAGCTCCACCACTTCGAAATCCCGCTCCAGGACAAGACGCTCGCTGCTATGGCAGCGCACGCCTATGGTCGAAGTCTCGGCCAGGATGATGGAGGCGAGATGCTCTCGCCGATCGGCCCGGCAGACTACACTCATGTGGTGACCGCTGCGATTCTTCTTCATCACCGTCGGTGTCACAGTCACATCCAGGGCGCCGCCTTCGAAGAGCTTTTCGCAGGCATAAGCGAGAACGCTCGGGGCGCAGTCGTCGATATCGGTCTCGATGACGGTGACCAGCTCGGAGAGGAAACTCCCACCTTCCTCGCCTTTGCCCCAGACTGTCTCGGACGCGGTTCCCAGAAAGACGCGGCAGACATTGGGATGATCGGAGGGATCCAGATTGCCCGCACCATATCCAATACTATCAATATGAGCGAAAGACGGCAGCCCGGACCACGACGATGCCACCGTAGTCAGTATCGCTGCGCCGGTCGGGGTGAGACATTCGAAAGGAAGCTGCAATGGCGAGGTCGGCACTCTGCCCTGTTCGACGAGATAGCCCACAGCCGGGCCCGGGACCGGAAAGATGCCGTGCTCGGTCTTCACCACGCCTGAACCCACAGGTAGAGGGCTTGCTGTGGCTCGCTCGATACCGAGCCCGTGGTAGCAGACGGCGAAGCCGACGATATCGGCAATTGCGTCGAGGGCCCCGACCTCGTGAAAGTGGATCTCATCCACCGATGTTCCATGCACCTGGGCCTCGGCTCTGGCAAGATTGCCGAAGATAGACAGAGAAAGCTCCCGGGCTCGGTCAGGCAGGCTGGAGGACTCGAGGATTGCCCGGATGTCTTTGAAGCTTCGGCCATGATGCTCATGATCATGGTGATGCTCCCCGTTGCTATTTTGATGACAGTGAACTTCCACCTTGTTTGCCGCGAGCGAGCAGCGCTTCACCTTGCTGGTCACCACCGAGACGGCATCAGGCTGGATGGCGAGACCGGCCAGGGCTTCGTTGAGCTCGGTCAGAGAGGCCCCGGCATCGAGCAGACCGGCAAGTAGCATGTCGCCTGCGGCTCCGAAAGGGCAATCGAAGTGAGCCAGTTTCATTGACGCCTCTCAATTCGGGGAAGAGACAGGCAACTCCACGTCGGCAAGGGTCATGTCCTTGACCACTTTCAGCGAAGCTTCCCGCCGGTGCACCACATCTTTATACCTTGTATTGATGAATACTACAGTCTTTTCTCCGGGGGTCAGGACAATTCGAAACTCGCCACCACGTCCGGTGAGAATCGCTCCGCCGCCGTGGGTGCGCTCCTGCTTGTCCTCTTTGTGCTCTTTGCTGTAGACCTTGACGATGATTCCCTTCAACGGCTTGCCCCGGGATGTGACCCGTCCGCTGACACAGAAGCCCTGTTTGAGGGAGACAAGATAACTGCGGCTGTCATCGCCGGGAACATCCTCGATGATTGCCTGGGAAAGACCGGTCTTTACCGGAGCCGTAACCTCTAGAAAACAGGTCCCGCAGGGCTCGTGCTCGAACTCGAACTCGCCCCGGCGATTGGTCCTGGTGGTCAGGGACAGCTCACCGTCCTTTTCCCAGAGATCCACCTCGACATTCTTGAGAGGATGAGTCTCGGTATCGGTGACCCGTCCGCTTACCTTACATGACCCGAAGGAGATAGCCTGAGGGACGGCAACGAGGCTCGCAGCGGCGATCAGGATGAGGCTCTGGCTGATACGAGAGAGGAGCATAAAAGGTCCTTTTTGAACACGATATATGAATTGTAATAGCTTTGCGGTTTGACAACCGGGCGACCCATTCTTGTAAACTAATTGATCGAGACTTTCTCGCTCATAAACAGGTTCCTGCCGTGCCCATTAAGATTGGCTCACTGACTATTCCAGGTCGCGTCTATGTTCCGCCCATGGCGGGGGTGACCGATATCGTCTTTCGGGGCATGGTAAGGCGGGTGGACCGGACCTGCATGCTTGCCACCGAGATGGTCTCGAGCAAAGGATTGCTTTTCAAACCGGAATCAAGGCTCATGGACCTGGCCGAGGACGAGCACCCCATCGGCATCCAGATCTTCGGTCACGAGCCCGAGGTGATGGCAGCGGCAGCCCGCTCGGCAGAAGCGCGGGGAGCCGACTTCGTCGACATCAATATGGGTTGTCCGGTTCCCAAGATCACCAACGGCAAGGACGGCTGCGCCCTGATGCGGGAGCCCGAGCTGGCAGCCGAAATCGTCTCGGCGGTGGCCACCTCGGTAGCCATTCCGGTAACAGTGAAGTTCCGTCTGGGCTGGGACGACGACACCCGCAACTGTGTTGAGTTCGGGGAGCTCATGGAAGGAGCCGGAGCCCTGGCGGTGACCGTGCACGGCAGGACCAGAGCGCAGCGATATGCAGGCAAAGCCGACTGGCACTACATCGCTCATGTGAAAAAGGCACTGTCGGTGCCGGTGTTCGGGAACGGCGACATCTTCGAGCCGGAAGACGCCGAGCGGCTGCTCGAGCTTACCGACTGTGACGGAGTGGCGGTGGCCCGCGGCACCCTGGGCAATCCCTGGCTGATTCCGAGAATTACCAGATATCTGGACGAAGGCAAGCTGGACGACCCGCCGGACACCATCGAGCGGCTCATCTGCGCTGTTCAGCACGCCCTCGGTCTGATCGACTACAAAGGTGTGCGTGTCGGTACCAACGAGTCCCGTCGCCATCTCACCCACTACACCAAAGGCATCCCGCATAGCGCCCCTTTCCGGGCTCGTCTCACCCAGATCAGCTCAGCCCGGGAGGTAGTGGATATCCTAACCGAGCTTGCCGAGCAGTCCGGAGGCAGAGAAGGCAAAGAGCTGTTCCTAGCGGTGGTAGAGGATTATGATTTCGAAAAGAGCGAACATCCAGGCGAAGGGGACAGCGACGGTGAAAGCTGTTTCGAGCCCCCAGTCGATATTGTTGCCGTCCCGCCAGTCGCAAAACCAGATAATGCCATTTAGGAACGGTGTCATGCACCATCCCATAATCCCTGACATCAGGGCAAACAATAAGAGAGTCGACCAGAGGTCCATTGGTTGTCTTCTACTTGATTACGCAGTCAGTAACAGCAGTGTAGTCAGGAGCAGGAGGTTTGACAACCCGGTAATTCCCATTGTGACAGCAATGAGAGCAATTTAACCAAGCGCGACTGGAGCGCCAATCAATAAAGCTGGTAGCCGGACGGCGAGATCAGGATAGTGCCATCGCCCTCGGCAGCCACCATCTGCAAAGCCTGAATAACGGCATTGGTGGTCTTGGCTTGCTCGCGGGATTCGTTTTTGATCTGTTTGGCTCTCTGGGC